>JBIJDE010000232.1:0-7473 GCA_044344305.1 Armatimonadota bacterium | reverse complement strand
CGCTTACTTCTCCAGAACGCCGACAACGTACCCATATTCTACCAATTTATAACATTCCACCCGCGTCTTCAAACATGGACAGATAACTGCCCCGTGGGTTAACTGCAGTTACAGTGTTGCCAATCCAACTGACGCTGATAGGCTCCTCACGGCCCGGCACGCTTTTCGGGATAAAGACCTGCGTGAAATGTGGAACTGGCCATCGCAACGTTAATTTTTCTCCAGACTGTACTGTTTCGCAGATAGCGTATGCGTTTGCGGGTCCACCCCATTTAATATCAATACGCTCATTACCGCGGAATAACGTTACATCGGCGGGATCGGCCCATGATGGCGGACGCAGGAAATAGTTCCCTGCTTGTTTAGCCTCAACCATGAATCCACCGTCGGCGGGTTGGAACGCGGTTACCGTGGCCGCTGAATCTTCGCGCGAGAAAGGCAAATTGATAAAGATGCCTTCCGGTCGTTCTTCCACTATTCCCCGCCACGCTTCCCATAATCCGCGCATACCTTCCGGCGGGCAGCATCCCATCATCTGGATGCCATTAGCATACATGCCGGAGGCACCGAGTGTAGGCCCGGGGAAACCAACCCAATCATCAAAAGCCGCCTGTGACACAAACCCACCTTCTATCCTGCGCAATTCCGCCAACGCGTTATCAACATCGGCCGCCGATTTATCCTGATGGATTTGACGAAATAGCTCCACAAAAGCAGGGGTAAGGAAAAATTGCGAGCGCCGCAGTTCGTTGCTCACAATCCGTTCAATGTGATCCCAAAATTCAGGACAGCCGGCGCGCGCAAGACAGGCGGCGATGCTGGTCATATCACCCACCACACAAATCTCTGTGCGGTAATCATGTTGCGGAATATATTCCGGATACCATCCGTAATCGGTTCCCTGACTCAGAACAAAGCGGAAAGCGCGTTCCGCCCAGTCAAGAAAACGATTATCACCGGTAACCTGTCCCAGATGGGCGACTCCCCATATTTCATGAGTATGCAGATGGACATGTTTACTGAAAGCCCCGGTTTCGGGATCAATCCGTTGTTCCCCCATATCTGGTTGAGCAGCCGCCAGGTGTCCTTCGGCAAACGCCTTTGCTAAATTAAGGGCATCAGTATCGCCGGTGCATTCCCAGTAACGAACAAGTGGTTCGGTGATAAAAGGATATCCGTGCGATAATTCGCCACCCCATCCCTGGTTTGTACCAGCATCGCTTAGGTGCAGCCATTCACCGTTCCGCCAGGGGGCGGCGCCGTGTGGCAAAAAAGCGCGTCCCTGGTCATCACGACTGGCAAGATTCGCCAGTGCCAGAAAGATAGCGCGGCAGTCATCCTTTAGCGCAGCATCATTTGTCCGCTGATATTCTTCAGAAAGACTAACCAGTTGTTTGCCGCTTGCCCACGAAAACGCCCATTCATGTTTCAGTGCCTCAACAGCACTGGGAGACTGCAGTGTACCCACCCACGCCGCGGGATTCATCCATACTAACCCATCAGCATGACGGTAATTCATTATCCGCTGCCGAACACCGTGTTCAACCGCATCCGCCTGTGTATCGCCAGCCATTTCCCTCATGTGCGCGTATTGCCAGTCCATACGGCAGTCAGTGTCACCCAACGCAATCGGGTCAAAGCCATACTGATTTGACGGCAACAACGGCACATGGGCGGGAATACCCAGTGGACCGAGTGAAAACTTACACTCATAATTCCGCGTCGGGTCCGGATTGCCGCGCAGGTAATTCAAAGCCGCCGCAGCCATTACGGATAACTGCAGGTCGTCGGCAACCGGCACAGCATCTGACGAATTAATATTAAAGTCGCGGATTTCACCACGAAAATGGTTATTAAATGAGTTTTTCATTGACATTATACATCCTTTTGCGTTATGCTATATATGTGGTCATCCTGCTCTGATTGAGAAGGAATGACAGTGGATAATATAAGGCGTGCCGGAGGAAGTCCGTCAACAGTGACGGTAACGCCCATCTCCCCGGCGGTGTTCGTGGCGCGGACGACGGCCTGGCAACAGCCACCACACAGCGTGGTTGCGGAGGCGCGGAAGCTGTCTCGGCAGTCCAGGTCAGCATTCGTCAGGCCCGCCAGGATACCAACACCGGTCACCTGTACAGTAACCCGTTCGGCCAAATCAGGCACCACGGTTCCCTGCGCATCCACAACGCGAATATCGATAATCGCCACGTCACTGCCGTCAGCGTTCAAGGTGCTGTCGTCGTTCTGTAATTCCACGCGCGCTGGTTCGCCCGCCGTGGTGAGGCTATGTTCGCAGACCTCCAGCCCACCGCGTCGTCCGATTAGGTGCAGGTTTCCCGGCTCGAATGGTGCTTCCCATTCCACGAGACAGGGCTGGGTGCCGTCATCGGGAGTTTTGACACCCAGTGACCGGCCGTTGAGGAACAACTCGGTTTCCTCGCAATTCGAGAAGCCGTAGATGGTCTTCACCTCGCCAAGTGTCCAGTTCCAATGCTCTACCGCCGGAATGGGTTCCCATAATGCTGTTGGAGTCCAAGGTGATGTCTTAATTGCCAGGCGCGCCACCGTCTCATCCGACCAAAGGCAACAGTGGTAGTGGTATTCTGGCTTGGGATCGTCGGTGATGGTGACGATGCCACCCCGCCAGCCATGATTCAATTTATCAAGGGGTGAATCTGGTGTCAGAGACGCTGATTCTCCCAGGTAGTCGTAGCCAACCCAGAGGAACTGACCGAGTACTGCGGAATCGCGGAGAATGGCCTGCCAATGGGCCGGATCATAACCCGTCTCTGTCCCCAGCAGAATCCAGTCGGGGTGCTCGCGGCGAATCGCATCATAAAACGCAGTGCCATTTTTCAAGTCAACGTAATTATAGCCTTTGACATCGAGTGTCTCCATGACTTCATTAAGAATGGGCAACTTGCCATTGCCTTCCGTCCCCATTGTCACCGGTCGGGTCGGGTCTTCCTCTTTGCAGATGGCGACAAGACGGCGCGCAACAACTGCGCCTTCGGCGTAATACTGTTCAGGAATCTCATTACCTATGCTCCACATAATTACGCTGGGATTATTGCGATCGCGACGAATCATGGCGCGCATATCAGTGTCGTGCCACTGTTCGAAATAAAGATGGTAACCGTAGGTGTTCTTGCCGAACGGCTGCTCCGCCTGACCGCGAGTCCAGCCCATTTGCCATTCGTCGAAAGCCTCATCCACAACTAACAAGCCAAGGACATCACAGCAATCATAAAACTCAGCGGGAAACGGATGATGCGATGTCCGCACCGCATTACAGCCCATATCCTGTACCATGCGCAATTGCCGCACCCACTTCTTCAGCGGCACGGCAGCGCCGAATACCCCGGCATCCTGGTGCAGACAAACACCCTTTAGCTTGATTGAGCAGCCATTGATCTGCAATCCGTTAACGGTGTCGACGGTCATAGTGCGCACCCCGAGTGGTGTACGCGTCTCGTCAATAACCTGTCCATCAACTAAAAGTTGTGACTGCACCATGTATAGATACGGATTCTCAGGATTCCAGAGACGCGGAGACGGCAGGAAGAGGCACTGCTGTAGACGCTGCCTGGAAAATTGCGGCATCTCGCACGCCTCAATTGCCTCTACACATACATTGCCCTGTTGATCAAGGATACGAGTTGTCAGGATACAATGTTTCGATATGATGTTGTTCTTGGCCGGGTCGCGGAAGAGATCCCAATCGGTCTCAGCATACCGTTCTACCCGGACATCAGTGCTGATTTCAATGTGCGCCTCAGTGGAGTCGATTTTCGTTACGCTGATAGTCACACCCATTTGATCTATATGTAGGGGATTAGTAATCATCAACTTGACATGACGGTTGATGCCGGAGCCACAGAAAAAACGTGAGTAGGGTTGTAACGAAGTATCTACCCGTACCACCAGAATGTTTTCAGCATTTTTATCATAATTCAGAAAAGCAGTGATGTCGTAGTGGAATGGCGTATGACCAGAAGGCCGAAGACCCAAAAACCGACCGTTGATCCACACTTGACTGTTCATCGACACGCCATCAAAGAGAACAAATACCTTTTGTCCAATCGCTATTGTCGGTACATGGAGACGTTTGCGGTACCAGCCGACCCCGGTCTGGACCCAGCCGCCGGACTGGGAACTGGGATGCTTCTCGGAAAACTCTCCAGTAATCGAATAGTCATGCGGCACGTTAAGTGTCACCCATTCGGCGTCATCAAACCCGACCAACTCCGCACCCGTCACCTCACCCTGGTGAAACCGCCATTCGTGGTTAAGTGACTGCACCACGCGTCCCGCCAGTCCGGTGGTCTGGCGGTTAATATGATCCTGTATTGTTTTTACTATCGGCATCAGGTGTCCTTATATATAATGGTCTTCATTCCCATGGATACTCGACAGCCAACTGCGCGGCCAACCGCTGGGCGGAATCTTCGTCAGGCGCGTCGTGAGTGATTACCACCCGTGCGTTTTCAGGATACTCGTTCGCCAGCCTGTGCTGGAGAGGGCCGGGGACACCGTTAACCAACGCGCCATGCCAATGGGCCGCGAACGGTGAAAAGTACTGGTAAGCCCTATCTATCACCATCTGTGGCTGGTAGAGATTCAGGAACTTCAGGTTACGCACCGTGGACAGGTTTTCCCACTGGTGTTCCGAATTGGCACAACAGTGAATGCCGATGCCGCCATAACGATCCGACAACTCGTTTAACTCATCACGAAAGAATTCCTCGAACATGTCGGGGTTAACATTGCCTATTTCGTCATCAGCCAGCGCAATTCCTTGCGGCATGTAAAAATCCGGACAATTGGCAAAAAGCGCCGTTCCGTAGCGCCCAATCCATGCATCGAGAAATTCAGTGAGCAACTCTTTAGTCATTGCCGCCAGGTCCTTGACTGCCTGGGGTTCTTCCACCATCGCGGCAAAGAAATCCGTCTTGTCCCAGATCTGTGCCGCGATATCCATGGGGCTTTGTATATCAGGCAGTCCCAATAAAGCGCCTTTTCCAGCTCTTTCACACAGCACATCGGCAATATCAAAAAGCAGCATTAGTGATGAATCTTCAAGCCTCGGTACTTTAATTTTTGCCACTTCCGCCGCAGAATGAATCAGACTGATTGCCATCGGCATATGATCTTCCGGTCGATATACAGCGCATCCAAACGCTTCCGCATAGATTTCAGAACCAGACCCAACTCCGAGAAACGGAACCAGATCGTCATCCACTTTACTGACTCGGTCCAAAAAGCAAAGATAGCGCTTCCATGACCATTCAATACGTTCCTGCTTGTGGTCCGGCCAAAACTTAGGATTAGCCGGAGCATTGGGCATGGGATAGTTGATTAAATAGACAAATTTGCGCCCCGTTGTGGTTGGATTCTGCATCTCACACCAACGGACTTTGCGGTCTTCAATGGATTTCATTTTAATATTCTCTCGCGTTCACCGAATGTGGGAACCGCGTCTAAAAATCGGCCTTCCTGCAGGTGTGCCAGTTCCGCCTGCATCCACTCAATCTTCGAGCCGAATGGATCTGTCGGATTAAGAGGAATCCACGGCACACAGCTTTGAAGAAATACCTCTAACCGTATATTGCTGTTGTTCAACAGGCGACGGTCAGTCAACCATAGTTCGCGAAATTCGCGGGTATCAGCCAGTTCTTCCTCAAACAAAGGGATGAGTCGGCGACACTCATTGGTTGCACTTAGTTCTCCCCGTCCGCGAGCCAGTCGATTATCGCTCATGGTAATGAAACGTAAGACGCTGTTGGTACAGAGCATATGAGCACGAACAACTTTCTTTTCCCATGGCAGAACATCCTTCGCCCAATCACCCGTACCGTGCAACCCGGCAAAAGCGGCATCAGCCTCTGTCCATGCCTTTGCACAGGCCGTATACATCTCCAACAGTGTCGGAATTGCGCCAGGTGTCATGAAGTTTGCTGGTGTAAAGAACCATACACGATGCCCCTGATCAAGGCCGTTGATGGCACCCGGGTCGAATGGCAGGCCGATACACGCCTCAATGGTGCAACGTCCTGAAAGATTTGCGATATCCGGTGTGTTAAATGCTACCGGACGGCAAGCCAGTGCCGTTTCTGCCAGCGCATAAGCCCGGGTAGCCGCTTCCTGTTCCTCGACAGGATATAACCGAGCCAGTGTATCTGTTGCCAGTTTATCGGCAACACGTGCGGTTCCCGATTGAAAGTCGCGGATAATCTCGGTGTTAATGCCGGGATAAACCCCGCCGCAATCGTAATCGAACCAACCGGCCGCGCCAAGTGTGTGCAAGTCGCAGAGTCGTTCTGCCACACGGTTCGGTGCTGGTGTGTATGGCAACCAGAAATATTCAAGCGAATGCCCCCACGGCGCCACATCAAGTATATCCCAGCCTTTCGCTTTCGCGACAGCATGTTCATTGCGAAAGAAATCAGAAACCCCGGTTAAACCCAGGGACAGGTCCTGATTCTCTCCCAATTCGCGTCCCTGCCACAACTGTTTTAACCCCCAGGTTGATCGGCTCATGACAAGAGTATGCCGACCTTTAAGCATCTCCGCCAGAGTATTGAGTTCTTCCGGCTGCCACCACCATGTATAAGGAATATATTCAAAATCAGGTCGGTGCAGTCCGGCGCGGTCAATGGCGCTGATTAGACTGGTAAAGACACGTTGGGTCAGTTCAGCCCGCGGTGTTCCCTGGCAGCGTGGACAACTGTCGTTACAAAGACAAGCGTCATTGTCGTGCGTACCCATCTTGAGACCGTCAATTCCAGGCACCTGCCGAAAAGCCTCAATCGCCATTTCCTCGAACGCGGTCACCGCCTCTGGTACGCTCAGACACCATGATATATGATTATTCGGCGGCCGGTCCCAGCCGCCATGCCCGCGCCATTCCGGCGGAAACAATCCCCACGCCTCAACAGGAATGCGCGGTTCCCATAATGCCAGATATATCCGCATCTCCCGTTCATGAGCAAGTTCGCAGGCCCGACCAATCCAATCAGTCAGACGATTCCGCTGGTCACCCCAGGCTAAATCATAAAGTGAAATCAAACGATATAGAGTGGGGAACTGTGAAGCATTACCCGAACGCACCGGCTTGAACGGATCATTCTCCAGATAAACCCCGGTGTAGCCGATATCTTTTAACCAGTCAAACCAGGCCGGTGAAAGGATATCCGGTCGGCATTCCGGGATGAATGCCACGGTATGACTAAAAGGGAGTTTGGCATTGATATCGGCCGATTGATTCAATATTTTGCTACTTATCTTATTCATTTATTCAATTCCTTCCAACAATGTTGTCTGGTTTAGGCATATTGTGGTCACTGAGTAAGCGTCAAATAATCCCCGTACTTGTATGAAATTGATTTCTCCTTGATAATTATACAACATTTTATCGAGGGGATTTTTTATGAAACATTGTGAAGTTCGTGCTTTGTGGCGTTCACGCTTATC
>JBIJDE010000019.1:0-24205 GCA_044344305.1 Armatimonadota bacterium | reverse complement strand
TCGAAAGAAGTTTTGCGAAGCTTTGCTTCCCGTGCGATCACACATCAAGGGCTTTGTGTTGTCGGCACATCTCCGGATCCGATCTTTGAAGAGGATCTGCGGATGGTCTGCAATATGGGCGCGAAATATATCGGCCGGGCGGCGTTCTATTCGTGGAACGGCAACATGACCGCCGAGCAGATCGACACCCACTATCGGATCGCCAAAGAGCGGGCGGCTGCCGTTCATGCGGTTGATCCGGAAATCATTCTTCAAGCCGGTGTTTTCGAGATCGCCTACGAGCAGACGGTCAACAACACCGTCATTCCCGCGCCGGTGTTCGAGCAATTCGGGTTGCCGGCGGAAAAGCGCACGTTTCGCTATCTGGACATGGTGTTTCCAGCCGGCACAAGGGATGTTCTCTACGGCATGGACAGCGGAATCGGGTGCTGGGGAAATCCCTCCTCCGGCGTGCCGGACATCACGCAGCTTGAGACGAAGATGTACTTCTACTACTGCATCACCCGGTATATTGATGCCGGGTACGAAGCCTTTCATATGGGACAGGCGGAGAAGATGATGCGTTACCAGGGGAATGCTTACGCGCACCACTGGGATGCGGTGCTTGCCCCGGCGAGAGCGTATGCAAAAACACATGCCCGCCGCGGCATCGCCTTGTTCGACAATCACAATGCAGTCGATTCGACGGGGATTATGATCGGTGACCGGCTCCTGTTTGACATTCAAGGCGCTGGGATGGTTCCGGATGAAACCGTCCAGGAAGATGGCGTGCAAAAATGCCGACTTAAGCACTACGAAGAGTGCAGGATCTCCTGGATTGGTCGAAGCGGCGGCGGCATTCATCCGCTTGGATTCAAGATTGAGGTGAATTTCACCATTATCGAGTTTGATAACTACGGCCGCTCCAGCCGTATTCCTCCGGGCGTTGCCACGCCACAGGATTTCTATAATTGGGGTTACGATGATGTTACCTGGTTTGCCCTCCAACCGGAATGGTACCGCAATCAGTTCTTGCAGGAGTGTGATGCCTTTTTGTGCAACACCGCGAATATTCTGGATTCCGAGGGGAAACAGCAGTATTTCCTCCAGCCGGTGTGCCGCAGAGTTGTTACCTATTATCCGACGATGCGCTATAAGCCTTCAGAGAACTGCGATATGGATGCGGTCTTGCGCTATCTGAAGGAAGAAAAAACCGAGGTCGCGGATAACGGAGACGGCAGCTACACGTTGACGGTCAAGGGAGATTACCGCTCCAATACGCAAAGTGACAGTTGCCCGAACGGCTTCAATCAAGAGGACACCATCCGAAAGATATTCCTGGGACGCGCAGCGCATCCGGCTGGTTCGGCATGAGCGAGACTTCTTCGACTGATAGGACCATTATGATTAACGGGGAGATGAAAACGGCTGAAAATGCAAAAACAAAACAAAGGAGAATAGGATGATAAAGCGAAATAGCTTCGTGTTTAGCCTGCTGTTTGTCGTGGGCATGGGATGCCCCGCATGGAGTCAGGAACAAAACAAGGAGAAAGCCGCCATGGCCGCAAACCCGCAAACAATCCAGCCACTCGCGCAAAATGCCGTTATCGTGCACCGATCCGAGCATCCGAACGAACTCTTTGTGGGAAGCCCCTCAATCGTCCGCTTGTCCGGTGGCCGCCTAGTCGTATCATTGGACCAGTTTGGCCCTGGAGTTGGCAAGTATTGCACGGGGCCGATCGGCGACCGTTTTCATTTCGGGCACAAACTTCAAGGCTTGGTTTACACGTCTGATGACGGCGGTGCCACCTGGACGCACAGGGCGAAGTTTCCATTCTGCCATGCGCGCCTGTTTCTGGCCGGGGACACCTTATATTTGTTGGGGCACAAAGGGAATATTATGATCATGGCCTCCAGGGACGGAGGGATTAACTGGACAGAGCCCGCCTCACTCACGGACTGCGATGACACCGGGGGGCGCTATACGCAGGCACCAGCCAATGTGCTGATAGTCGATGGTCGCGTCTACTTGATCATGATGTATATTACGGATCTGACATATCGCGGCTACTTTGTTAGCACTCTGGCCTTGGTGGCGATGCGAGCTCCTGTTGACCACGATCTCTGCAACCGCGAGAATTGGGTGATATCCGCCCCGTCCAAGCCATTTCGTGAGCTTGTCCCGACGGACAAAATTGATTATTGTGGTATCCCGTTCTATCCAACGCCAAAGGCGAATTGCGGCAACCTCATCGCCCCTGGGCGCCCGGCGGATCACATCGGTTGGCACGAAGCCCATCTCGTGCAAATCACCGACCCCAATCACCTATGGTTCGATAAAACGGGTTCGAGTTTCCATGTGCTGGCCCGAGCAGATGCGCACCGCAGCAATATGGCGGCACTTGCGGTACTACATGTGCAAGAAGACGGCAGCATGCGATTCGATCTCCAAAAAACACCGGCAGGAACGAACATCGCCTTCCTCCCCGTGCCGGGCGGCAATATCAAGTTTCATGTGCTATTCGATGACGTCACGCAACTCTACTGGCTCCTATCCAACCAGGTCACCGATAGTATGACCAATCCCGTGAAATTGCCGGCAGATGGAAGGTATGGCTTGCCAATCGATCAACGAGAACGGCTTGTGCTTCACTTCTCACACAACCTGGTCGATTGGCAGTTTGCCGGATTGGTAGCGAAAGGCAAGACTGCCAGAGAGTCGCGCCACTATGCCAGCATGGCCATTGATGGCGAGGACCTGGTCGTCCTCAGCCGTTCAGGCGACGTCCAGGCAAAAGACGCACATGATACCAACCTGATCACCTTCCACAGGGTGAAGGATTTTCGCAAGCTGGTGTACTAAACCATGTCGACACTCTCAACAGCACTTTTCATGATACTCGGCGCGGGGGTGGACCCTAGCGGGATAATAAACACGGCCGCAAGAGACCCAAAACAAAGGAGAATAAGATGATAAAGCGAAATTGCTTCGTGATTAGCCTGCTGTTAGTCGTGGGCATTGGATACCCATCATGGAGTCAGGAACAAAACAAGGAGAAAGCCGCCATGACCGCAAACGCGCAACCGATTCGTCCCTTGGCAGATGATTTCGTGGCCGTATACGCGTCACCCGACCCGCAGCGGGTCTTCGCTTACAGCCCCGGCATCGTCCGGCTGGACTCCGGGCGGCTGGTGGCTACGATCGATATAGGCGGGCCGGGCGTGAAGGACTGGCCCGGCGTCACCTGGGCACGCCCCGAGCGAGGTGACTACTGGCAGGGGCGCGTCTATACCTCGGATGACAGAGGGAAAACCTGGACGCAGCGCGTCGCCTTTCCCTTCATGCACGCCCGACCCTTTACCCTCACCCTTATACACATTTTTTTAAATAATAGCAGGTAGTCAATTATAAGAGAAGAATTTACCTCATATTGATGCTCATTTTAGTAATTTTTGAGGTAACGGGCATGACAAATTGGTTTGATGAAGAATTTGCCGATATTTCATTGAAAGACAAAAGGCGTAATCGTAGATTTATGCGTTTAGTAGCTTCATGGTGGGAAAGATTCGGTTCTTCAATTGCAAGCAATTGCAAGGGGTGGGCAGAACAAATGGCTGCTTATCGCCTATTTTCTTGTAAGTTTGTAACATTACTTGCTGTATTATCACCACATCGACGTATGACAATCGTTCGTGCCAAATCTGAGCAGGTTGTTTTATTGGTACAAGACACTACAGAACTTGATTATGAAGGTAAACCTATTGCTCGCACTGTTGGTGAAGTCGGTCCAACAAATACCAATAGGCGTGTTGGCATGTTAGCCCACGTTCTATTAGCACTTACCACGGATCGAAAGCCATTAGGAGTACTAGGAATAAATCTATTAGTACGCGATAGATTACAGGGCAAAAAGCGTTCTCGTGCTCACAAGCAACAACCGATAGAAGAGAAAGAAAGTTATCGCTGGTATCAAGGCTTTCGCACAGCTTGTGCATTACAACGATTAACTCCTGAAACAAAGGTCGTAAGTATCTCTGATCGTGAAGGAGATATTTATGAAGTATTGCTTGCTTCAAAATCACCATCTTTTGTTGCTCAATTTATAATTCGTGCTTGTCAGGATAGAATTGTTATATCTGGCAGAGGTAAAAAACAACCATTAAAATTGTTACTACACCTTTCTCCAGTAATGGGTCATGCAATTGTTGATGTTCCAGCAGCACCAGGACGCACAGCTCGCAAAGCTAATTTTATGATTCACGCTCAGGAAGTCACGTTCCGTCCACCATATAGAATAGAAGGGAAACTGGCAAAAGTTACGGTGAATGCCGTGATGATGCGAGAAGTTAAACCACCATCTGGTGAGAATCCCATTGAATGGGTTCTTCTTACATCAATGCCAATTTCAACAGTCAATGAAATACAAACTATTATTCAATATTATACCTGCAGATGGGAAATTGAAGTTTTCTTTCGTCTTTGGAAGAGCGGTTGCCATGTGGAATCTTTTCAATGGCACACTCGTGCTCGTATGGCACCAACTTTGGCATTATGCGCAGTATTAACATGGCGTATCCATCTTCTTGGAAGATTAGGACAAACAAATCCAGACGATCCTTGCACTGTATTCTGTACAGATACAGAATGGAAAGTAATTGCAATACTTGCAATGGGAAAACAGCCTAAAGCACCTCCAACAGTATCAACCATTATTAAATGGATAGCTAAATTAGGTGGTTTTGCTGGTCGACGATCTGATGGTCCACCGGGACCACTTGTACTTATGCGAGGATGGCTTCATCTACAAGACGCTTTTCGTTTATATGATAGAATATCAATGGAGAAAAAATGTGTATAAGGGTGAGGCTTGCACCTGGGGTTACTTATTAAAATGCCTTTACAAGGCATGACTGAATACTTTATGTTTAAACTTTTCCAATTTATTTGGGTTAGGTAGGTGATAAGGTATTATTTTATCTCCTAACCCAACTAAATTAGACAAGTTTAATAGCTCCGTTTAAAGCAAAAAAACATTATTTTGCGGCAATCCAAACTCCATAAATTGCGGTATTTTTATTTTTTTTGACATGATTAACATGATTAACATGATTTTATTCTGCGAAGCAAAATTATTCATCATTCATCACTCATAATTCATCATTAATTCGTAATTCGTAATTCATTCATAATTCATCATTCTTCATTCATCATTCATCCTTTTAATTGACACATCAGACACCATGTAATACTATTCAGCATGATAAGAGACTTGCGTTGATGTCGATTATAAAAGGGGTAGTTTCATGCCGCGAATTTTTGTTTTTCTGATTTTAGTTGTATCTGTAATGCCATCATGGGCGTTTTTTCTGCGTGACAGGGATAAAGTTGTCTGTTATGGGGACAGCATCACGGATGGCCAGTGGTATCCAACGTTGGTGGAAACCTATGTGTTGACACGATATCCGCAGTGGCGGTTAGAGTTTTTAAATCGCGGCCAAAGCGGTGATAACGCCGGGTCGCTGAAACGATTTTCCCGGGATGTTGTTGCTAATAAGCCCACCGCGGTCACATTCATGATGGGTTATAACGATGGCGGGTATCAGCGTTTGAGCGTTGCCGGGGTTGATAAGTTTCTGGTAAATGTTGAAGAGTCTGTTAAACAGGTTCGTGATATGAATCCTAAAACGCGTATGATGTTATTATCATCACCGCCAAATGAATGTATGGTGTCGACAGATAAAAATTGGGTGTCCCATGAATATTATCCTTACGCTTTGCTGGGTTATTCAGAAGCGGAAGCGAAGTTGGCAAAACGTTTGCAGGTAGATTTTGTTGATATAACCAGACTATATGGTCAGACCATGGGATTGGGTCAGGTGATGGCAGGCAATGGATTCGCGCTTAGCCGCGATGGTGTGCACCCACAGGAAGAAGGTCAGGCGATTATCGCGTATTACGTGCTGCGCGGAATGAATGCTGACGAAATAGTGGCGGAAACCACCATAGATTTGCTGAAGAAAAAGATTGTCAGTACGAAAAACTGTAAGGTTAAAGAGATGTCGCTGCAAAACGGTGTCCTTTCTTTTAAACGTAAATGCAACTCGCTGCCTTACCCAACTTTGCCGACCGCAAAGCCGTTCGCGTTTTTAACTAACAGTGATGATTATATTAATATGGACAGATTAATTGTTACCGGTTTGACAGCACCGTCTTATGTAATAAGCATTAATGATAAGCACATGGGTGAAGTATCCGCGGCAGAACTAACGCAGGGATTAAATTTGTCACGTTTTGCTGATTCTCCGATGATGAACCAGTCCGTGCAGGTGATGGCGGCGGTACGAGAGAAATCGTTGTTGGATTGCCGTTTCTGGCGGGAATTTATCACCACCGGTAAAGCGGACGGCGCCGGTAAACCGACAGCGGAAACCAGTGAAGCGGATGCCGCCGCGTTATTAGCGGCACGGGCGAAAATTAATGAAAAAATGGCAAAATGCTATACCCTGAATATTCCGGCAGAACATGTTATCACATTAACTCCGTCAGAGAAGAAGATATCAGCGCAATCGTATCTGGTTGAACGTGAGTTCGCGAAAGCTTTTATGGATGTCACATTGTCCCCATTGCCGGTAAACTGGAATACCGGACGGTTGAACAACGCGAATATAACCGCGACAATCACTAATCCAAATCCTGTCGCTCATAAAGCTCAACTCGACTGGAATTGTCCGGCGGGATGGCAGATTACCCCGGCAACCGTTTCAATCACCGTGCCGGAAAACGGAAAGATGGTTGTGAATTTTCAGGTAGAGCGTACTTCTAATAATATTTCAGTTGCCCCGGTGCCGGTGCTTACCACACGATACTGGTGGTCGGATAACTGGGCATACGGATTATCAAAAGAATTGGAATTGCCGTTAAAACCGACTTGGACAATCACGAAAGCCAAAGCCCCGGTCACAATCGACGGCGATATCACCCGCGACTGGAACGGCGCCGCGCAATTCGTCATGAATGATCGCATATTTGTTGACTCTGCCATAACCGGTAAACGCGCGACTTGGCTGGGACCGCAGGATTTAAGCGCGACAGTGAAGGCGCAATGGGACGACACCGCGCTTTATCTGGCTGTTGATGTTGCCGATGATGACCACTTGCAGGACGCGGAACCGTCCATGATGTGGTCGGAAGATATGCTGCAATACGCCGCTTATCTGCAGGAACCCGGTAAACCCGCCGGTCGATATGAGTTCGGATTCGCGGCGTATCGCGATAAAGATGACATGGCGGACTACTCATCCACCCGCGCCGCGGCAAACACGGAACCTATCCGTTTTTTCACCGCCCGCCCGGCAACACCGGGACATTGCACCTATGAAGTCGCTATCCCATGGACCCGACTTGCTCCATTCATACCAAAACCCGGCAAGTCATTCCTGTCCACAGTTGTAATAGGCGACCGCGACGCGCAACCGGGCAAAGGTTACGGCTATCTGGCATGGACGCCGGGAATAGCCTATGGCAAAAACCCATTTGACATGGCGAATATAGTGCTGGGAGAATGAAGTTGAATTATGAATTATGAGTTATGAATGATGAATTACGAATTACGAATTACGAATTACGAATGATGATGTGAAATTATGAATTATGAATTATGAATGATGAATTATGGAGGCAATTGCGAAACCTATATTTTTTCTAAGTTTCGGATTGTTGAATATTATATTTGAGAGTAAATCAGGGACTGACACCGAGTGGCGAAGCCATGACGGTGTCTGTCCCACCGGGTTTTGCAAGAGCCTTTTCACATCGATGGGTAGGATAGGGGGGATATTTTTTGCTTTGCAAAATTTAATCATGTTACAGGACTTTCACTTTTACTCAGTAAAATCATGGAACTATGTGGGTTTTATCCATATTTATTCAAACAGCACGCTTTAGCGTGCTTCCAAAAATGTTAGCCACGTCCTTTAGGGCGTGGCTTTTCATGAAGTGAAAGTCCTGATGTTAATCCTGTCAAAAAACGTTCAATAAAATACCACAATTCGTAATTCATACAGGTTACTATTCTTGTACGGAACGTCGTCCCCGATGTTCTTATTTGAGAGATAAATTATCTCTTTTCGGAAGGGATAATAGATAATTGATATAAATTAAAATAAAGCGGAGAATTATTTTGAAAAATATGAATATTATTTACATTCATTCTCATGATACCGGACGGTATATACAGCCTTTTGGCTTTGCGGTTGAAACGCCTAATTTGCAACAGTTTG
Organism: Armatimonadota bacterium; assembly: GCA_044344305.1. GTDB lineage: Bacteria > Armatimonadota > Hebobacteria > CAIYQO01 > CAIYQO01 > JBAXQQ01. The sequence goes on along the minus strand of JBIJDE010000019.1, from coordinate 15,946 downwards.
CTGAGGACGCGGTATTGTTTCGCAACAATCATTGCGCCGCCCCGACATGTTCGCCAAGCCGCGCGGCGTTGCTGACCGGGCAATATCCGCACCAGAATGGCATGACCGCATTGGCGCATCGCGGCGGTCAAATGAATGACTTGTCAAAACATCTTGCTAATTATCTGAAAAGCCAGGGATACGCCACCGCGATTGCGGGGGTACAGCATGTATCAACCGGAGATAAAGTGCCCGACCAGGGATATGAACGGGTATTGCGTGATGAGTTCAATGCGGTATGGCCAAAAGATTCCGAATCATGGAATCAGTGGTACGCGGAGATGGCGGCAGAATATATATTGCATTCTGATCAGTCAAAACCATTTTTTCTTGATTGCGGATTTGATTTGACACACCGTTACGGCAAAGGCGAACAATGGCATACTACCCGCAACGCGCCTGCCGGTGACCCGCGGTATGTGCGTCCGCCGGCACCATTGCCGGATACGCCGGAAACCAGACAGGATTTCGCGGATTTCCGCGTTGCCGTAAATCTGCTGGACAGTTGTATAGGCAAAGTATTGGACGCGTTAAAGATGTCCGGCATGGCAGATAATACCCTGATTATCATCACCACCGACCATGGCATTGCTTATCCATTCATGAAATGCAACCTCACCGGTCATGGCACCGGCGTATCGTTAATGATGCGCAACCCGGTTGTTAATTTCACCGGCGGTAAGGTAATAGACGCGCTGACCAGCCATATTGATATATTTCCGACCATTTGTGACGCGGCAGCTTTGCCGGCGCCGGAATGGCTGGAAGGTTCATCGCTGGTACCATTAGTTAATGATGGAACGGCGGTTCGTGATGAAATACACGCGGAGGTTAACTGGCATGCCGCGGTTGAACCGATGCGGTCGGTGAGGACGGACAGATATAATTATATACGCCGTTTTGACCCAAAACCATATCCAGTATTGCCGAATTGCGATGACAGCATCAGCAAAACCATGCTGCGCAAAGCCGGTTGGGATAATAGGCCGTCTGCCGCGGAAGAGTTATATGACCTGATGTTTGACCCTAATGAAGCCTGCAACCGCGCCGGAGACCCGGCATACGCTGATATACTGGCAAATATGCGGCAACGCATGAATAATTGGATGGTTAAAACAGATGACCCGTTGTTAACCGGCAGAATAGACCCGTGGCAAGGCGCGTCAGTCGCGCTGGTAAATGAAGAGTCCGCACAGGGGAAATGGTACCCTGCTGAGCCGATAGTGATAGAGGAAAACCGATGAAACAACCAAATATTCTGTTGCTTTTCACTGATCAGCAACGTGCGGATACCATTGGCGCGCTGGGAAATCCGGTAATTAAAACGCCAAATTTTGACCGTTTGGTGAATGAAGGCACCGCTTTTACATCAGCGTATACACCTTCCGCGGAATGCGTGCCGGCACGGTGCTGTATGACTTTCGGCGATTATCCCGGCAAAAATAAATGCTACGGCAATGGAAATCCGATGCCGTGGGAAAAGAAAGAAAGTTTTATGCAGGCGCTCACCAAAGCAGGTTATTACGCGCATGGAATTGGCAAATGTCACTTTACTCCCGATGTTATATTTAACCAGTTGAATGGTTTTTCATCGCGTGAAGTACAGGAAGAATTAGTAAACAATCCGAAATCTGACGATTATATGAGATACCTGCAAAGTAATGGTGGAGAGCATATTACCGACCCGCACGGCGTGCGCGGTGAAATGTATTATGTGCCGCAACCGGCGCAGATGCCGGCAAAACATCACCCAACCCAATGGATAGGCGACAGATCGGTAGATTTTATAAAAAACAGATCAACCGATAGTCAGCCATGGTTTATGTTTTCGTCATTCATTCATCCGCATCCGCCTTTTGCGCCGCCCGCGCCATGGCATAAATTATATCGCGATCTGGATGTGCCGTTGCCGCATACCCCGGCGGACTGTGAGAAATTGTTAGTCTATATTAATAAACATCAGAATCGTTATAAACGCCGCGACCGCGGCACTGACCTGCAGTTGATGCGGGTTATGCGGGCGTATTATTACGCATGCGTATCATTTGTTGATTATCAGATTGGCAGAATTATTACTTCGCTTGAAGAGACCGGACAACTTGATAACACGATTATAATAGCGTCATCTGACCATGGTGAATTACTGGGAGATTTCAAATCAGTGGGGAAACGCAGTTATCATGATGCCGCGTCGCGAATACCTATGATAATGCGCGGACCCGGAATAACGGCCGGAAAACGCTGTGATACCCCGGTCAGCCTGCTTGATGTGCCGGTTACCCTGTTGAACGCTGCCGGGACTGAGTTTTCAACACACACGCCTGACGGTTTGGATTTGCGCCATATCGCTGACAATCCGCCGGATGACCGCACTGTGTTTTCTCAACTACATAAAGCAGATTACGGTCTATATACCGCGGTTAATAAACGATGGAAATTTGTCTATAGCGCGCCTGACCAGCGTGAATTGCTGTTTGACCGAAAGGCAGCCCCCGGGGAAACTTGCGATCTGGCAAATGTCACATGGTTGTCAGAATGGCCCGCGTCGCGCGCATTGAAAAATATGCGGAATGAATTAATTAACTGGCTGCGTGAACAGGGTGAGGAAGCGGCGCTTGACGGAGATAATCTGCGAGTTTATCCGAAACGTGGTATATCCGAAAACCCGGACGCGCACATGCTGTATCAGGACCATTCATGGGCAGACCAACATATACCGGGATACAGCAACGGCGATTAATTTGATTTTCATGCTAAAGCAGGTAATGAAATGATGACTTCACGTGAAAGATGGCTGGCGGCATTGCGCATGCAACCGGTAGACAGACTGCCTTTCTGGCCAAAGATTGACAGCGCGTATATGAACGCCCACTGCGATATTTTCCCTGATAAAAATACCATGAGCGCGTTCAGATGGATAGGTTGCGACCCGCACATTGGGATAGGCGGCCCATTTAAAGAGCTTAATTCCACATCACGTTTAGAAAAAAATGTGAACGGCGGAATCGCGGATTTTTTATATAGTACCCCGCTTGGAAATATGACCGCAAAACATACCTATGATCCGGGGTCAGCTTCATGGCATCCGGTGGAGTTCCCCATTAAAAGCCGGGAAGATATTTTGCGGATGACGGCGTATTATGACGATATGATGATAGAAAAAGATGATGCCGGAATAGAAAACGCCCGCGCGCAGTGTGAAAAATTGGGTGGCGACGCATGCACAATGCAGGGTATTGGCGAGTCACCGCTCATGGAGTTTGTTGAATGGCTTGCCGGGGTTGAAAATGCCCATTTACTATTGTCAGATTACACTGATGATGTGGAAAGATTATTCGCGGCGATGCACAGGGTATTGTTGATGAAAACAGAATTGTCGGTAAATCACAGCCCCGCCGACACACTTTATTTTATTGAAAACACCTCAACCACACTGATATCGCCTGCCCAATATCGTGAGTATTGTCTGCCTGTTTTGAATGAATATACCAGTATGGGACATAATGCCGGACGCCTTATGGTGCTGCACATGTGTGGTCATTTAAAAGCTTTACTTCCCGACCTCGCAACTCTTCAGGTTGCCGGTTTCGAGGCTTTTACCTCACCTACTCTCGGAAATACCACTTTGTTGGACGGTCGAAGCGCTTGTCCGAATACGTGCCTGATAGGCGGCACTAATGCCATGATGTGGGCACACCATACCGCGGATGAAATAATAAAACAGATAAAAAATGATTTGGATTCTTTACCGCATCACCGTGGTTTAGTTGTCACCTCCGCCGGGGTAATGCCGCCATTATGCGCACCGGATACAATACGAAAAGTTTGCCAGTGGGTGCAAAACTATCCTATGTTGTAATGACAAGTTTTGAATTAAAAATTAAAAATGATTTATCAACACCTACATTTTTTCTAAATGTCAGATTGTTGATTATCGTTTTTGAGAGTAAATCAGGGACTGACACCATAGTCTTCTGCATATTTTTTCGTTTTAATTTATATGTATTGGGAAATCTTTCTTCTATAAAATCTTTGTCATCTGCCAGCAGTTTTTTTGTTTTAGTACTAACGTTGATTGAAATCTCTTTAATATTTTTGTATAATCAAAAAAAGCATAAAATATTATTGATGAATATAGGTACATTGGGACTGTCCCTATTTATCGAGCCCGCAAAGTCAAGGAAACGCTGATGAAAGATAGACCAAATATTGTACTGATCACCGACGACCAACATCGCTACGATTATCTGGAAATGACCGGACGTTTTCCGGTTTCCACCCCGAACCTGGCCCGTTTGGCACGCGAAGGCGTGTGGCATCGGCATGCCTATTCGGTCTGTCCGCTCTGTATGCCGGCGCGTTGCAGCCTCCATACTGGCCTCTATGCCCATCAGCATGGGGTCAACCAAAACCTGCGCCACTGGCCGCTGGGTGTCGCGATGTTTCCGCAGGTCCTGCGGGCGGCTGGTTATCACACGGCCGCCATCGGTAAGCTGCATGTGTACGAGGGCGTTCCGGAGCGACTCGACCTGAGTACGGTGCGGGAGCAGATTCTGTCCCTCGGCTACGACGAACTGATCGAGGTCGGCGGCAAATCCATGGCCTGGTATGTACAGTGCGACTGGACGCACGACATGGATGCGAAGGGGCTCTATCAGACCTACCTTGAGGAACAGTATGAGGGCGATCAACCGTTCTTTCTGTGGGCCGGTCTTGTTTCGCCGCATCCGCCCTATAATGCGCCTGAAGAGGATGTTGCCCGGCATGACCCGGCGTTGCAGGCTCCCTGCGTCGACAACCCGCAACCGGGCGACTGGCCGCAACGCCGCGCGCACTACTCGGCCATGGTCGAGTTGGTCGATCAGCAGGTTGGCCGCCTGCTCAACGTGCTCGAACGCCGCGGTCTACTCGACAACACACTGGTGACCTTCACCTCCGACCATGGCGAGATGCTGGGGGATCACGCCATGTCGGGCAAATGCAAGCCCCACGACCCCTCAACCCGCGTCCCCTGCCTGGCCCGCTGGCCGGGGCACATCCGCCCCGGTACCGTGAGTGATGCCCTGATCGAACTCATTGACCTGCCGGCCACGCTGATCGAAGCAGCGACAGGTTGCGGCGAGGTAACCGTTCACCTCGACCGGTCTCCGGGTCGTTCGTTGATTCCGCATTGGACCGATCCTGCCTTGCCGGTCCGCCCCTTTGTCTACAGTGAAGATGGCGGCCACTTTGTGCCGGCCTGGCAGATGGTGCGCAACGAGCGCTGGAAGTATGTCGTGCAGACCCGCGAGCACAGCGGCGGCGGACATGACGGCGGCGATAAGGCCCGGCTTGACGTCAGCCGTGAGGCCGTCCAGTCGAGGGAATGGCTCTTTGATATGGTCAACGATCCGGAAGAATGCCGCAATGTGGCGAACGAGCCCGGCAACATGAGAATCAAGGACGACCTCAAGACGCGGCTCCTGCAGCATCTGGCCAACACCCCGCCGCCGATTCGCGACTGAAGATACAGAGAAGGAATTTTATGAACACGAAACCGAATTTTCTCTTCATCATGGCGGACCAACTCCGCCGCGACTACCTCCATTGCTATGGCGCGGAATGGATGAAGACACCCCATATCGACAAGCTGGCGGCGCGTGGAACCGTCTTCAACCACTGCTACACCAACAGTCCGGTATGCGCGCCGTCGAGGATTTCACTTGCCAGCGGCCTGCGGCCACACCGTGTTGGCTCGCTGGACAACTCAAGCTTCCTTCCGGCCGGCGTCACCACCTGCTATCAGCGGCTGCGCGACAACGAATACTACGTCGGCTGCGTGGGTAAACTGGATCTCGCAAAAATGGACGGATACATCGGTTACGGAGATCGCCCCTGCTGCTATACCTTCGGTTTTACCCACCCCGTGGAGTGCGAAGGAAAATACCATGCCGGACAAAAACCCGTGCCGTTCGGGCCGTACACACGCTTTCTCCAGGAGCGCGGCTTTCTGCAGGCCTTCCATGACGATTACAAGACGCGCAGTTTTCTGGCGTGCCACGACTCGGTTCTGCCCGCAGACGCTTTCGAGGATATTTTCATCGGGCGGCGGTCGGCGCAATGGCTGCGCGAGATGCCGCAGGATTATCCCTTTCACCTGTTCGTCTCCTTTGTCGGGCCTCATGACCCCTTCGATCCACCAACGGAATACGCGGACCTCTACCGGGACCGGGAGCTTCCGGGCAGGATCCTCGATGATGGAACGGGTAAACCGCGGCGTATCCGCGATCGTATGGCCAGTATCGAAGGACAGAGCGAAGAAACCTACGAGACCTTGCGCAGGCAATACTGCGCGGCCATTACCGCGATTGACGACGCGGTCGGAGATATCATGGCCGCACTCGAAGCGCGCGGGGACGCAGATCGGACAATTATCATCCTTTCCTCCGACCACGGTGAAATGCTCGCTGACCACGGTTTGCCGATCAAACACGTGGCCTACGACCCCTCGTGGGGAGTCCCGCTGATCGTGGCCGGTCCCGGGCTGCCGGAAGGGAAACGTTCGGAGGCGATGATTGAGTTGATGGACGTTGGCGAAACCGTCTGCGATCTCGCCGGCCTGCGTACACCGTCCCACTTGGACGCGCGCTCGTTCCTGCCCGTGCTTGAGGGCGAGACCGATAAGCATCGCGAGTATGTGCTGACGCAGGAACTGCCCTATCGGGCGATTCGTACAGAGCGCTACAAGTACATCGAGACCCACAACGACACGTGTGAACTCTACGACATGATTGAAGATCCGAATGAGCTTCGCAATATCGCCGCAGCGCACGCGGATCTTGTCCGCAACCTTGAGCGCACGATGGTGCGGGGGTTCACCGAGGAGAAGTGGCGGCGTGGTTAAGCGGTTGTTTCATGAGGTGCGGGAAGGCCGCAAAACCTCTCGACGACAGCCTCTTTTTTGAACGGTTCTGAACGATACCCCCGCCGTCGATTCGGAACAGGAGAATAACAGGGAGCTCTGCATGGCGACATCATTACCGAATATCTTATTCATCTTCAGTGACCAGCACAGCGCGCACACTATGAGCTGCGCCGGTGATCCGAACATTGATACCCCGAACCTTGATCGGCTGGCGCACGAAGGCATCCGCTTCACCAACGCCTATGCCAACACCCCCTTGTGCAGCCCGTTCCGCGCCTGTCTATATACCGGGCAATACATCACCACCCACGGGGTCACCAGTCTGCACCGACCGCTTCTGCCACGACAGCCGGAATTGGCCGAGGTGCTGTTGCGCCATGGCTATCACACGAGCCACATGGGCAAGTGGCATCTGAGCGGCGGAGCAGCGCCAAGCCATTTTGTCAGTCCCTACTTCCGCCCCGGATGGCAAAGTTGGCGCGGGTGGGAGAACTCTAACGAACCGTTTGCCACTAAATACGCTGAAGGCGACCTGCCGCAACCGCTATGCACCATGCAGGGCTATCAGACCGATGTCCTGACCGACTGGACGCTGGAGTTCCTCGCCGAAAATAGGGACGCCGGGCCGTGGTTCCATGTCGTTTCGATTGAACCTCCACACCCGCCCAACCAGGCGCCCGAGGCGTTTACCCGACTTTTTACCGAACGTGAGCTGGCCTTGCGCTTAAACGTACCATGCGAACATCCGCGGTTATCCGCCTTCGTTGATCACCTCCGCCACTATTATGCCCAGATAGCTAATCTCGATTGGAACCTCGGTCGTATCCTCGATCAGCTCGAAGCCACCGGCCAACGCGAGCAGACGATGGTTTGGTACTTTTCCGACCACGGTGACTTCATGGGCAGCCACGGCAAGATGCAGAAGAGCCGACCCGAGGAGGAAAGCTCGAAAATACCTCTACTCGTTCGTTGGCCGGAACGCGTTCCCGCCGACTCGGTAAGTCAGGGACTGATCAGCGCTGTGGACATCATGCCCACGCTGCTTGGATCGTTGGGACTTCCGATTCCGAATTCTGTGGAAGGAGAAGATCTCAGTCGCTGTCTGACCGATTCCGCTGCCGCCGGCGCTGAGAGCATACTTCTGCAATACGAAGCCACCTTTTTCCCGTCAACCCCGGAACAGATATACCGCGGCTTACGGCAGGGTCCATGGAAACTGGCGCAGTGGTTGTCGCCGGATCGGGATCAACTGTACAACCTGGACGATGACCCGTTCGAGATGAACAACCGGATCAACGATCCCGACTGCCACGACATACAGGAAACACTGACGTCCCTGCTTACCACCCGGATGAAGATAATAGGGGACGATTTCATGGAACGCCGACAGTTTCGATGAAGGGAGGTAGTGCTACAATTAAGACAGGATTATGGATAAATAGTGACAGCCACCCATTTATGAAAGCTATTTTTAAAATAGAAAAGTTTGAAACAAGATGAAAATATGACTGCCCATATTTATCTGGAATTAAGATTTATTAATTTCCTTAGATATTATTGTCCTTAATTATCCTTTTATTTACATGAAAGTGTAGACAAAATATATTGGCAAGTGTCATTATAAATATATAAAAATGCTGGGGTGGAGTATGATTCATTTTTTTCGTTTTATTATATATGTATTGGGAAATCTTTCCTCTATGAAATCTTTGTCATCTGCCAGCGTTTTTTTTGTTTGGTACTAATGTTGATTGATATCGCTGCAATATTTTTGTATAATCAAAAAATCCTGAAGTTTAATAAAAAAAATAAAATGTTATATATAAAATCAGGTAAATCGGTGACTTTCCCTATTTATCAAATCACCGAAAGGAATTATTAATGCGTGAAGATCTTATGATATCTGCTCAGTCGGTCGCTGACCTCATGGGCACTCGGATACAAATAGCCATTCCCGCCATCCTCGCTGAGGGCGAGACGTTTGAAGCAAAGATCAGCGTAACCGGCGCGAATGCTCTGCCACTGCACCCGAAGGGGATTACCCTTCGCTTCGAGGGAAGTACAGGAATTGAAGGGTTGCCGCGGAAGTTCATGCTGACGCCGGACACAAGTACCCATGTCATCAGCGGTCTTACAGCCAGTGGTCCTGAAGCGGGGTTGATTCGCGTTCAGGTCGAAGATGGACAACACCATGTCCCAGGCGCCAACCTGGCATCAAATCCCGCCTGGGTGTTCAAGACCCCTCCTTACAGGATATTTTTTGGAGACCTGCACGTTCACACAGAGTATTCCAACTGCAGTTCCTGGCGTTGTCTCTCACCCGAGTGGTGCTATGAATATGCTCGCGACATCTCTTTGTTGGACTTCGTAGCTCCGGCAGACCATCTGAGAGGAATCGCTGTTAATCCGCAACGGTGGGCACATCTTCAAGCGGCGGCAGGAAAACACAACATCGAAGGTAAATTTGTCACGTTTCTCGCTTTCGAAAGTTCACATGCGCAAGGGTATGGCGGAGACAACAACGCATATTTTCTGGACGACGACGCCCCCTACTTCTGGCTGGACAGAGAGGATATGCGCGGTATTGCTCCCAGTGTTCATCTGCGAGAACTGTGGCGTTTTCTGGAGTCGACTGGGAAGCCGTTCTTTACAGTTCCCCATCATACCGGTCGGGCCGAGAAGTACCGCGCGTGGAATGAAGATTACCATGACCCGGAACGTGAGCCACTTTTCGAGATATACTCGAGTTGGGGTTCCTCTGAAATGCGTCACACGCGTTTGCCGATAAGCGGCGGCAACAACGACGCACCCTCGTATTTCGTGGATGCCCTGAAGGCAGGCGCTCGTTTTGGGGTGATTGCCTCCAGCGATGACCATGCCACCCTGCCCGGAAGCGTCCACCACTTCAGAACCGGGCCTTACAACATTCCAATGCTGAATGGATATAGCCATAAAGGATTGGCGGCAATCCGGGCCCCTGAGTTAACTCGTGCTGCCCTGTTTACGGCCATGTGCCAACGTCAAACATATGCCAGCACACACGCGCGTTCGTTGGTTGACGTGCGCATCGGAGACGCGGGAATGGGAACAGCATGCCTGGCCGACAGTAGCCTTAGAAAGAGACGAACGATTGACGTGCGCCTATCTCTGGATGGATCCTCGCATGCACGCGTTACCCTCATGCGCAATGGCGAATTTCTGGCTGTGAAGACCGTGAAATGCACGGCAGCGACAAATATCGTCAACACAGTTGTTTTCCAAGATGATGAGCCACTTGAAAGCATTGCAGTGCGTGAGTCCTCTTTTCACAGCCTGCCATTTGCCGTTTATTACGTGAGAGTCGAAGACAGCAATGGCGCGCACCAATGGACCAGTCCTATATGGATTGATCTGTCTTAACCCTTCTTCCGATACACAAGGGGAAGGACTTTTGCGATTTCAGGTTGATTCTTCGCAGTGGCTGGGGTGGAAGTTACTGTTTGAGAGTGTCGAGAAAGAAAAATATATTTGATAGTAAAATTTCAGAAAATCTTGCGGAACTTAATAAGAAACCAGAAGTTAAATTTTGCTCTTTAATTTTAATCCTTCACTTTTTAAAACCACCCCTGACCATTGTTGAAAACTTAAAACCTGTTAAATTTATTCAGGTTAGGGTGTGTGAAATTAAAAGTTAGCAAAACAAGGATATTATTCATTTGCACAAAAAAACGCATTCTGCAAACATCTCCCGCGCCACTTTTTGCACCAGTGAGAAATCATCTGCGTCTGACGCGTCAATAATGGTCCGCCATATGCCCGGTTCGGTTCTGTTGCCGCGCAGGAAAATGAAGGCGGAGCGGTCAGTATCTTTCAGCAGTATTCGCCATGCGCCGTTTTCGTCACCGGTGCGGGTTGGTCCTACCCAGGTTCCTTTAAAGTATTCAAACAGGTATGACTCGAATCGTCCGGATAATTTTTTGCCAATAGCGGAGTGGTTTCCGCCTGGGCTGCCCATAGCGCCACCGGCGTTTGCGTGGTGGTGGGCGACCACCTCGTCTTCCCTTATACCGGTTTCTCCGGGGCAGGGCCAGATGGTTCGCGCGGCGATTACCATGGTGCCAGCATCGGTCTCGCGACATTGCGCCGCGACGGCTTCGCCTCGCTCGATGCCGGTAGCGCGGCGGGAACCTTGACCACCAGACCGGTCTCTTTTACTGGCACCAGCCTGTTCGTCAACCTGCGCGCCTCACAGGGTAGGTTGCGCGTCGCTGTATTCGACGAACACGGCCGCGAAGTCGCGCCATTCACTCTCGACACTTGCATTCAGGTCGACGGTGACCAAACCCTGGTGGCGATGCGCTGGCAAGGCGGCGAGGACCTGTCGGCGCTGTGTGGCCGATCAGTGCGCTTCCGCTTCGAGTTGAGCGATGGCGAGTTGTATGCGTTCTGGGTGAGTCAGGATGACACCGGCCGCAGTGACGGCTACGTGGCACCCGGCGGGCCGGACTACACAGGGCACAAAGACACGGTTGGTCGTACCGCCTTATCTTGATGGGAAACAAGGTGAGCGACCTATGGTCCGAGTAAGTAACCGGGGTAAAGAAAGGAATTGTTATGAAAATTCATGTAAACACTGAAACAACCACGTGTGAAAATTTTATAGGTTTTGGCACCGAGTGGGATTCGCGTAACTACTCCGACAGCCGCAAGGAGCGGATCATGTTCGGAAAACTCTAAGAATAACCGGACTTGCGTCCCTTTCCAAACGGTGATAACATCTGGTCAATATTATTTTGACATGAATATTTCATATTGATACAATTACTGTAACATGAATGGATTAAAACGAAACATATTAGTGATTCTTATACTTTTAGTTATTTCAACGGCAGCGCAGGCCAATGCCGGTACATCGTTAACGTGGGCTACTGGTGCTCATCTTTTAATTGGTAATTTGTTTATTGGCATATTGGAAGGCACACTTCTTGCAAAATGGTATGGTATTTATAAGTCTAAATGTATCGGTATTTTTATTCTTGCTAATTATTTTTCAGCATGGTTTGGTGGATTTATTATATTAAAAATAAGTCACAAACTTCCTGTAGACATTAATAACGCATTATCACTCTTCTGGCTAATGGTATTAGTATCATATCTTTTTACACTTATTTTAGAATTTCCATTCGCTGTTTTTGCCTTCAAAGGAGATGCTGATTGGTTAAAAAAATCAATCCGTGGTACATTTCTTATCCAAACAGTTTCTTATATTATCCTTTTTGGATGGTTTGGTATATCAAGTGAAACATCGTTATTTTATAAAACTAAAGTAGTTGATCCGTCTGTCATACAATTACCAAATAATGTTCAGATGTATTTTATCTCGTCAAACGATGGTGATATATATACAGGATCTATCAGCAACAGGAAATGGCAACATCTATATAATCTTAATTCTTCAGATTTTTATGACGAACTTATGGTTCGTCAATCATCAGAGAATCTAAATATATGGGAACTTGTTGTTCAACATCCAGGAATAGAACGTACTAAAACTATTGATATTCTCATTCGGAAACAAATATTATTAAATGAAATTCCAAAAAAACAGAATGAATCAAATTCATATTATACAAGTTCAAATTCATCATTCGGTTTAGTTCCCACATTAGGAATAAACGGAACAAGTTATTGGGAGTTTGATACAGGTTATTGGGGAAATAAAGGTCTTCATGGTGAAAACAGTAAAACAACTGATGATGTATTTTTATCTATAGAAACCCCATTTATTGCATGGACAGTTAGAAATGCGGTTCAACTATCAAATGATACGGTATTATTTCAATTAGGCGATAATCAAATTTGTGTGTATGACCCAAATACCAAGCAGTTAGCGTTGCTTGCACACGGATATGGACCGATTGCGGTAATTAAAAAATAAGACAGGTTAAAAATCTAACTAGAGGTAAACAATATGAACTTCTTCAAAAACTTATTTAACAAACCTATTAAAAATGTTAATTCAGAACCTGGAATTAGTCAGCATCATGATTTTTTATGCACTCTTAGTGAGCCGGCAATAATGCTGATAGCGACTGAAGATAATGTTAACAGCAGAATTTGTGGTCAACCACTGATGCCGGCAGAAATGGAATGGCCATCATGGAAAGGTGTTCCGTTGTTGTTTCTATGTCAGCTTGATCTCAGTGAATTACCGGCAGATTGCAACCGTCACGGACTTCCACTAACCGGTATACTTTATTTCTTTAATAACCAACAACAGGAAACATGGGGATTTGACCCAAAAGATAAAGGAAGCTGGAGTGTTATGTATACACCGCTTTCACCATCAGATTGCCAGCTTAGAGATATTCCTGAGCAAATTGATGAAAGTTTGTTGCCGGAAGAAAAATCTTTGGGATACAAAAATTATAAATCATTCCCGGATTATTATGACGAAAGAGTTTTTTCTTTGGAATTATCTTCAAAACAGGTTGACCAATATTATGAGCAGTACTCAAATAATTTCAACAATGAATCAGCGCATCATCTGTTTGGTTATCCTAATCCAGTTCAGAATAATGATATGGATCTTGAGTGTCAACTTGTATCGAATGGTTTATACTGCGGTGATTCAACCGGATATGATGACCCACGGGCAAAAGAGCTTAACTCCGGAAAATCAGATTGGATGCTGCTTCTTCAATTAGATTCCGATGAAGATGCTAATATTATGTGGGGTGATTGCGGTATGCTATATTTTTGGATTCGTAAAGAAGATTTGGAAGAACTCCGTTTTGAGAATTGCTGGATGATATTACAATGTTGTTAATAAATTATGAAAACGAGTATTTTGGAGAAAGAATATGACAATATCAAATTCCCTTCCCCGCTGGCGCGGTTTCAACCTGGTGGATATGGAACACCCGTTTCCGTCCGGACAGGGTGAGTTCAACGAAGATGAATTTCGCTGGATTGCTGATTGGGGTTTTGACTTTGTGCGCATTCCCCTGTGTTATCTGCATTGGATAGACAGCGACTGGCAGCATCTGCGCGAATCCGGCTTGGCACGGGTGGACAAAGCCGTTGAATATGGCCGGAAACATGGCGTTCATGTATGCCTTAATTTCCATCGCGCGCCAGGTTATTGCGTTGCTCCTAAACCAGAAGAACCATTTAATCTGTGGAAAGATAAAGAAGCGGAAGATGCTTTCTGTTTCCATTGGGAAACCTTCACACGGCGCTACCTTGGCATTAATTCAAGTCAGTTAAGTTTTAATCTTGTTAATGAACCACACTGGCCGGATGAGAAGAAGATGACCCGGACAGACCATGAACGTGTTATTCGCCGGGCGGTGGCGACTATCAGGGAAATTGATCCACAACGCCTTATAATTGCAGACGGACTGCAATGCGCCACCGACCCTTGTCCAGAATTTGCCGACCTTAATATAGGCCAAAGCTGCCGGGCATATTCTCCCTTTGGCGTTAGCCATTACCTGGCTGAATGGGCAACCGATTGGGTAGACTGGTCAACCGTGCCAACTCCAACATGGCCGGGTAGCTGGAATTATGGTGAAACATGGACGCGAAAAGATTTGGAAGAACATTACAAACCCTGGATAGAACTGGCAAAAAGCGGCGTCGGCGTCCATTGCGGTGAGGGTGGAGCATATAACAAAACACCGCACGATGTTTACCTGCGTTGGTTTGAAGACGTGCTGCAAATTCTCCGCGACGCCAACATCGGTTGGGCATTATGGCACTTCCGCGGCGTATTTGGGGTACTCGATTCCGGACGCGTTGATGTTGAGTATGAAGATTGGTATGGACATAAATTGGACAGGAAATTGCTGGATTTGTTGCAGAAATATTGATAAACAAGCAACCATTTAATTTGTTTTTGTATAAGATAATTAAAAGGTTAATTTGTTGAAAGACAAAATATATAGATATGCATGTTAAGTGTCTTGAAATACAAAACATGTATCAATGCAATTGTAAAGAAGAGTCTAATTTATGAAACCAATATTAAGTATATTCCCGAAATTTTTTAACAATTTATCTTTGCCGCAACTGACTGGTTTAATTAGCGAAGTTGGGTTGGATACCACTAACCTGGTGGTGCGTGATGGTTTTTGGGTTACACCTGATAATATTCAAACAGAATTGCCAATTTTTATGCGCAGTATGGCCACCGAAGGATTACAAGTAAAATTTGCCACTACCGGTTATTCTGCGCAGGAATTAGTTAAAAACAGCGATCCTTTGAAAATAATGGCGGATAATGGTATAGAATATTTTCGTATAGGTTATTTCAGTTATGACAAAGATGTTGTTGCTGCCATGCTATCTGCAAGAGATGATTTGTCGATGCTGGCGGATAAATGTGCTGATGCAGGCATCCGCGCGGTTCATCAGGTGCATCATGGCACATTGATATCAAATGCGTCATCTGCCTACACTGTTTTTAATGGCTTATCGTCACAATATCTGGGTGTTGAACTTGACCCGGGAAACCAATGTTATGAAGGTTGGGAGAATATAAACCGGTCAATTAACCTGTTGGGTGATTATTTCTGCGCAATGGGGATAAAAGATACCGTTTTGTTGCGTGACAATAATAATATAAACTCACAATCAAAAGGATGGTACCGTACTTTTGCGCCTTTGAATGAAGGGGTTATAGACTGGTATGAAATTATGCGCGGGTTAAAACAAGCGGATTTTAGTGGCCATCTGGTATTTATGCCATTTTATGACGAGGATAATTTACCGGAAATGCGCAGGAAATTAAAGATAGAGATTGCTTATTTGCGAAGTGTAATAGCCGAAGTTATGGGAGAATAATGATGGAAAAAAGATATATGTTAAGCCAATTAGATGATATAGCCCCGGTGGAATGTCCATGTGGCATGTCGCGACGCGCTTTTGTATCGCCGGATAACCCGGTTGCCACTATGCATATGGTTGATATTTCGGTAAACGCGCGCAAACATTACCACAAAAAACTGACAGAAATATATC
>JBIJDE010000231.1:0-7535 GCA_044344305.1 Armatimonadota bacterium | reverse complement strand
GTTTTTGAAAAAATTATTAAAATATTTTTGAGAAGAAAAATAAATATCCCGCCTGTCTAAAACTATTATTAAGGCGGGAAGAAATGGATATTATGCGTTTATATCACTTAATGTTGCGGGGTTAGGGTTTAAACAAAAAAGGGATACAATCTCAGTATTTAGGATTGATGTCGCCTGATGATATGCAACAAATGCTTCAGGAACTTCACGTGCATCAGATTGAATTGGAAAAACAGACGGAAGAATTGCAACAAGTTCAATCAGAAGTTGAGGACTTGCGCAATCGTACTGAAGAAATAATTATATCTCAGTTAGCGGAAATATCTTCATATTATGACAATGCACCTATTGGGTTGGCGGTATTAGATACCGACCTGCGTTTTCTCCGGGTCAACCATCTGCTTGCACAGATGAATGGCTTTTCTGTTAGAGAACATCTCGGAAAAACTATTGGTGAACTGCTGCCAATTTTCGAGGAACAAGCACTCCAGGTTGTAAATAATATTATTACCTCCGGCAAACCTGTTGAAGGAATTGAATTTATCGGAGAAACACCTGCTAAACCTGGTGAAGAAAGAATCTGGCTCGAAGGCTGGTATCCTCTCAGAAACAATGACCATGACATTATTGGGTTAACGGTAATTATTCAGGATATTACTGAACAGAGACGAACAGAGAAAGCGTTGAATGAGAGCGAAAAAAGATATCATGATATTTTTGAGTCATCTTATGACGCGATTTTTATACAAGATATGACAACAAATGCGATAGTTGACGTAAATAAAACAATGTTGGGGATGTATGGTTATTCTAATAAAGAGGAAGTTCTGAAATGCACATTAGAAGACCTGAGTGCTGTTGAAGAAGGATATAACAAAGAAAGAATTATTAAGATGAATCATGATGTCATACATTCAAATTTAAAAACATTCGAATGGCGTGCTAAAAAGAAAAATGGACAACTGTTTTGGTCTCAGGTTTCTTTACGAAAGGTAGTTATTGGTGGTAAAGAAAGAATTATGGCTTCCGTTCGTGATATTAATGAATGCAAATATGCGGAGCACCTATCTAATGAACGAATGAAAGAACTCCAAGCATTTTATAATCTTGCTGAAATATCTGAAAGAGAAGGAATAACCCTGGACGAATTATATCAGGAGTTTATTAATATCTTGCCGAAAAGTTTTCAATATACAGAAATTGCTTGCGCCAGAATAGTAGTAAATGATAAACAGTTTAGTTCAAACAATTTTAAGGAAACAATATGGAAGCTATCTTCGCCATTCCATGTAAATGGAGATGTAACAGGCAGAATTGATTTGTATTATCTTGAAGAAAGAGCTGAAATTGATGAGGGCCCTTTTATGATGGAAGAAAGACTGCTCATAGATGCCATCGCCAAGAGAATTGGACAAATTACTTCTCGCAAACGAACCGAAGATGCGCTGCGTTTTAAAAATCTTGTATTTGATGTATCTATTGTTGCCAATTGCATCGCTGACCTTGAAGGCAATATCACTGAAGCCAACAATATGTTTATTCGTATCTGGGGTTATTCAAGCAAAGATGAAGTTATCGGTAAGTCTATTCAGGATTTCGTTGAAGATTTAAATGTAGCAGATGCTATTGCCATCTCTATGGAAATGGCTGGTCAATGGGAAGGGGAGTTCATTGCTAAAAAGAAGGACAAGTCAACCTTTGTTGCTTATGGTTTAGGAACTTTCGTATGTGATGAGAACAATAATATTATTGGATATCAGGCTGCAATTATGGATATTACTGATCGCAAACAGGCAGAAGAATTGTTGAAAAATTATAATTTTGAATTAGAACAGCGTGTATCTGAGCGGACTGCTGTCGCTGAAAATAGAGCGCAAAAACTTCATGATTTAAGCAAACAACTAATATCTGCAGAGGAGAAAGAGCGTAAGCGAATTGCATATATTTTACATACAGAGGTGCAGCAAATTCTTGTTGGTGCGCGAATAGCCTTACAAACAGGGATTAAAATAGTTAGTGAACCAGCACCACTCAGTTCATTGATGGCTGCTGAGCGAATGCTTGAAGAAGCTTTAAAAGAAACGACTGAACTTGTTTATGAAATTGTACCACCTGTTCTCCGTGAATGCGGGTTGCAGGAAGCTATTATATGGCTATCACACCAAATGCGCGATAGGCATAATTTTTCTGTTGATGTTAAATCAGATGACCAGATGTTATATTTAGATGATGATGTCAGTGTGTGTGCATACCAGGCTATACGTGAGATGCTTTTAAATATTTATAAACACGCAAATGTTGGACATGCTGAAATATTCTTTCAGAAATTAAATGATAAACGATTAAAACTTACTGTAATAGACAAAGGTTCAGGATTTATTACAAAAGATTTTTCAAATTCAAAGGATTTAAAAATTGGTTTTGGCCTGCGGGATATCCGTCACCGTGTTGAAGGATTAGGCGGGGGCATTGAAATAGATAGTACCTTGGGTCAGGGAACATCAATTAGTCTATATCTGCCGATGAAATCACGAATATATGATGAAGAACTTCAATGAAGAAATAGACTTTGACGATTATCATAAGTTCATACAGACTCTTGTGAAACCATGTAATTAGTATGTTTTGCAAAACCTCTGTAATTCGTAGAGGCTCTTGCAAAACCCGGTGGGACAGACACCAGCACGGCTTCGCCGCTTGATGTCAGTCCCTGATTTACTCTCAAAAACGATAAACAACAATTTAGCATTTAGAAAAATATAGGTTTTGCAAAACCTTCGTAATTCGTAATTTCTAATTTCAATTCTTCTCCCCCAGTATTGACGCTACATGAAAGCCGGTGCTACACTTCGACAGTTCAATTAATTCGAGGAAATCACTCATGATTACTACCTGCGATAAAGATGTCTCTCCGGCTTTTGCAGATAAATGCGAACGCGCGGTAGAATTGGCTGTGAAGATTGAATCAGGAAAACGCGGCTTGTGGGGACAGGGTGGTCGGTCGGCAATAATTACGGCACAGGCGATACGTGAATGTGCCCATGAACCAGATAAATTTATCCGTGGTGGTATGATAACTGCTCGGATTCTTGACATGGCAATGGTGGAGATTGACCCGTTGCATATTTTCGCTGCAAATGGCATTGTAGCACCTGTCGACCAGGTAGATGTGGATGCTGCAAATGCTTATATGAGAACCCAACCCTGGTTGCATGGCCACTCGCATCATATCTCATTAAATTATCAACGGCTTATAGAGTTTGGTGTTGAAGGCGTACTGAAACTGGTCGACGAATACGAAGCTGCAAACAGCCCGTTAACAGCAGACCAACAAGGGTATTATATCGGCACGCGAATTGCGTTGGAAGGATTGACTAATTATGGTAAGCGTTATCGCGAAGAAGCAAAACGTTTGCTGACAGATGAAGTTAATCCACAGCGGAGATTTGAATTACAGCGAATGATTAATGCGCTGGGGCAAGTACCTGCAAAACCAGCGCGAACATTGTTCGAGGCAATACAATCGATGCTGTTGCTGCATTTCGGTTCGCGCACCCATGAGATGGATTCGGCAGTTGGTCGGTTTGATTATTACATGGCACCATTTTACGAAGCAGACCTTGCCGCCGGTCGTATTACCCGCGATGAAGCCGCGGAATGGATTCAGCTATTTATTGCTCAATTGCTGGAACAAACGCCATTTTCTGATTGTATCGTAGTCGGAGGATGCCTGGAAGACGGTGTAACTCCATTTGTAAATGATTTAAGTTATATGGTTTTAGATGCTGTGACTCATCTGAAACTTGCCAATCCGGAAGTCGGTTTTCGTTATACCCCCGGTCATCCGCGTGAGTTTTTGCGGCGAGGAATGGAATGTGTGCGTGCAGGAACTGGTCATCCGGGATTTTTTAACGACCCCATTGCAATTGCCGCATTACAACGCGCTGGAATGACATTGGAGGAAGCGGCGGATTACGCGAATTGCAATTGCGTCGAATTAACTTCCTGTGGTCGCTCATCAATCATTTCCGGTTACGGTTATTTTAACATGGTGAAACCTATTGAAATAATGCTGAATGGGGGCGCTGAGATAATCACAGATACGAATACCGGGCTTGGACGCACCCTGTTGCCGCCAGATGGGTTAATTGGCGATTGCTCCACCTTTGATGATTTTTTGAGTGCCTATGAAGCCTACATGGATTACAGTATCGATACGATGGTACAGGATACCGAAGAATGGTTTTCCCGAATGCCCGAAAATACACCGGTTCTGCTAAGTTCCGCATTCATCACCGGCAGCATTGAGTCTGGACGGCACGCCACCCTTGGTGGTGCGCAATGCAGCCAGACCTTTCCTACCTTTGTCGGGTTTGTAAATGCTGTTAATTCCCTGTTGGCAATAAAATCGGTTGTGTATGATAGACAACTGGCTACATTGGCAGATATCAGCCGGGCATGCCGGAATAATTATGAGGGAGATGAGGCATTACATTCTACCTTGCAAAACTCCTGTCCGCGTTATGGCAACGATGACACGCAGGCAGATGTATTAGCTGTGCGAATATATAACCGTGTATGTGAGCATACTTTGAGTCATCGTAATATTTACGGGCAATCCTATGGCGCACAATTTTTTGGCTGGCAAACCCATGGAGTAAGAGGTTCGCTTACTGCTGCATCTCCTGATGGCAGATTAGCAGGACAAGCCGTGTCCGGAACTTTGGGCGGTGACGCTGGGAGCGACCGTTCCGGTCCTACCGCGCTAATTGCCTCAGTGACTTCATTTGATCATACTTTGGCTGCCGGCGGTTTGGCGGTGAATATTGCCATCACTCCCGACAGTCTACGTACTGATGCCGATGTTGATCGAATCATCGATCTTACCCTTGCCTATTTCAACATGGGTGGTATGCAACTTCAATTTAATTGTGTATCTCCGGAAACTCTTCGTGATGCCCAACATCATCCGGACCAATATCCTACGTTAATGGTGCGGGTTGCGGGTTATTCTGACCGTTTTGTTAATCTTTCAAAAACATTGCAGGATGATATAATTCTGCGGACTAACCATGTGGTAAGTTAACAGGCTCTTGCAAAACCTATTTTTTTAAATGTTTATGTTGCAGGTTTGTGGTAGGCGGAAACCACCCCGACCTTCGTCCACCCCTCCTTGGCAAGGAGGGGAGTTTAAAATGAAGGCTTTGATTATTAAAGCAACTATTATTTTATTAAGTAACTACCATAACTCCCCTCCTTGCCAAGGAGGGGGCAGGGGGTGGTTGGGTTGATTATATAATTTAGTATGGTTTTGCAAGAGCCTGTTAAATGTCATATTTAGTCTGTCTTTGCCCAAATGTATTATTTCATTATAATCGGGTCACCACTTCTTACATCACCACGCAACCAATTATCTGTACGAAATTGTGATGCGGGCAGGTTATCCTTATTAATCAGGTTGCCAATAGGATTGAATGCCCAGTTATAACGAACCGCAACCGGTTTTGAAACTTTGTCTGACCATACAGTGACGGTGTTGCCGGATATTTTTGCCTGTGCCCAATAGAATATTTTATCTTCACCGGCAATGGCAAACCCTGATGGGGCAGCTTTTCCAGTAGTGGTTAACCCTTTGGAATGGTCAAATTTCAGCATAATCTTAGTTCCACGAACCTTCATGGATTTATACATCGGACCGGAATATTCAATCTTTTGTCTATAGTCATTCGCCAATGCAATCAAGGCGAGGCGCTTGCCTACATCCTGTTTATTTCGCGGGTGAATATCGGCAGCATCACCGATATCGGCACTTATCGCCATGCCAGTTCGGGGCAGTGCAAGTGCTTTCATTTGCGCTTCTTTTACTTCTGCCCATGAACTGTTTTCAATAGGGAAGGATTGCAGGGAACAGAAGCCGGCGAGTTGTACGAAATAGAAAGGAAAATCTCCTTGTCCCCACACCCTGCGCCAGCCATTTATCATTTTCGGGAATATTTCGGCATAAACATCAGGCTCATTAGCATTGGATTCACCCTGGTACCACAATGCTCCTTTGATGCCATAACCGGCTATTGGAGCAATCATACCGTTGTAAAAATTCCCTAAATCACCGTGAGGTTGTTCAGGGAAAGCGGTATTGTAGTAAAAAGGTTGTTTTGTCATATCTGTTTCACTGCCTACCCGACCTTGCCAGGTGGTAGCTAATGAAACTGGTTGGGCGGCAGCATCGTCTGCCAGTGCCAGTGACATATCTACCGGTTTGCCGTAAACACCCAAAGAAAATACCTGATTTACCGCACGAATGACGATGGATACAGAATTTGTCTTTATTAAATCTACAGGCAATGCATAGTGCCGTGGGGTGCGCCAGCCATTGGGGTTATCATATAATGTTCTTCCTATCTCGGTACCGTTTACCCAGGTGATATCGCCATCGTCAATCGCCCCCAGGTTTAAAGTTAATTTCTTACCCACCCAAGCATCAGGAATCTTAACATTATCTATTCTAAACCAGAATGATCCCATGTTATTCAGTGAGTGGGCTACATCCGGCATCGGCAGATTCATTGGCGACCATTTTTTTGTATCTGTTGACTGGTCAAACCATTTTTCTGTCATTCCCCTATCATTTTCGATGAAATCCTTCATCCATTGTTCTCTTTCTTTATCAAATTTCGCTTTATTTTGCTTCATTATCTCCTGGTATTTCACCTTGTCAGCCAGCCAGAGCGTATTCGCATTGGCAAAGGAATCAATTCGGTCTTTCATGGCTTTCACGGTTACCGCTTCTTCCCATGGGGTCCATGGCTGTATGGGTGAACCACCCCATGATGCATTGATTATGCCAACAGGAATGTGAAGTTTTGAGCGAAGTTCGCGGGCAAAGAAATAACCTACTCCGGTAAATTTGCCAGCATTTTCGGGGGAAGTAACAACCCATGACCCATTGCAATATTTTTGTGGTTTTGGCACGCCGGAATGACCAACGGTAAATACACGAATGTTATTATCGGTCGCCTGAGCAATTTCCTCTTTCGAGTTGTTACAATCTTTGACGGCTAATTCCATATTGCTTTGTCCGCTACACAGCCATACTTCACCCACAAGGATGTTTTCGATGTTCAGCGTTGCAGTATCAACAGTGCCGGTAATCTGCATTTTGCCGGGGATGTCCGATGCTATCAGCGGGTCAAGTAGAAGTTTCCAGTCGCCGTTAGCGTCAGCAACAGTTGTTTTCTTTTGTCCGGCAAATTCTACTGTAACCGTTTCAGTTGGGTTAGCAAGACCCCATATCGGTAGTTTCATTTTTTGCTGCAAAACCATATTGTTCTGGAATGGTGATGCCGGCTTAATTTTTACAGCTACTGCGTTTGTGATGTTTGCACTACAAAGTAATGTCAGCAAACAGACAATGCTGATAAAGGTGTTCTTTTTCATTAGTTTTCCTTAAATTATGAATTATGTACATTAGGTAACGCAATTGTATCATTTTTTACGGTAGATGTGGTGCTGCGGATAATTAATTGGGTGGGGAG
>JBIJDE010000230.1:0-7541 GCA_044344305.1 Armatimonadota bacterium | reverse complement strand
GGGTGAATGCCCAAATAACGCTATCAGCGAAGGCCCAACAATGTACGTCATTGATGCAGAGGCTTGTGTAGATTGTGCTGCATGTGCAGAAGTCTGCCCCAGCAACGCTATCTCCCCAGCCGAATAATTACGGAATATAGGTGGATAAAACCACCGGGGATAAATAATTACCACCTGTGATATTTATATTGCAGGTGGTATTTTTTTGTTAAGTTAATAAGATTTTGATAAGAACTTAAACCCATAAGCCTAAAGAATGATAAATAATACAAGTTTTTTACAATTTATGTAATTGAAAATTATTCACTGCAAAGAAAAAATTTTACAAATTCTTCTTTTGTGGTCTTTGTTCAGTGAATAATTATTAGTTGTTGGTGAAACCATAATTAGTTATGTGATAATTTATTAAAAAAAAATTAAAAATAGTGATTTTTCTTATAGACAACAGTCACTTAATGATTTATAATGTTGTCATTAATTGTAAATAGAGTACAATTAATGCAACCATAAATCTGGAGTGTCATTTTTTTGGAGAAAAATAACATGAAAATTAAAATCGGTACAAAATTAGTTATGGCCATCCTTATTGTGATTGGCTTTGCGGTATGGATTGGTTTGAATGGCATTAGAGTTATCACTCAAGCCAAAGTGGGACAAGATCAAATGTATCAATCTCGATACAAAGGTATTGCAGCCATTTGGGTAATAAGTCGTGGCCAAGCTTCTGTAGTTATCGGGCAAAGAGGCTTATTGAATAGAAGAATCTTTGCAGATTTAAAATTACGCCAATCTCAATATAGTTATATTGATAAATGGCTTAAAAATGCTGAAGATGGTAAAACTGCATATAAGAAAATATTAGATGAATGCGGTACAAAGGACAGTAAAGATAATTACATAGAATTTGATAAAAAATGGTCTGCCTGGAAGTTGACACATGAAAATTTCATGAAACTTATTGAAATAAAATCAGATATGATAAAACAAGGAATTTCGGTTAAAGACCCCAGAGTAGATGCGCTCGATACAAAAATGTATAAACAGTCTTTAGCTTCCGGGAAAGAATGGTTAGATACTGAGGTGTTTATTGAAGGAATGATAAAGGAAATGGATATTCAAACAGATAAATTGGATAAAGATTTTGATGAAACAACCAATAATGCATTAAGCAATATTAAAATGATGTTGTTAATCAGTTGTATTTTAGCAATTCTATTTTCGATTTATTTTGTTATATCGATACGTGGTATATTAAATGGATTAACGAGAGAAACAGAAAGCCTCGTTAATGCTGCTGTTAATGGTGAATTAAGTAAAAGAGCTGATACTGATAAAATAAACTTTGAGTTTAAAGGTATTGCAATAGGTATTAATAAATTACTTGATGCAGTAATTACTCCTTTAAATGTCGCTGCTGATTATGTAAAAAGAATATCTGATGGTAATATCCCTGGAAAAATTACTGATGAATATAAAGGCGACTTTAATGAGATAAAGAATAATTTGAATGTCTGTATAGATTCAGTGAATGCCTTAGTTCAAGATGCAAGTATGTTGTCTGATGCTGCTGTTGCTGGTAAATTGGCAACTCGTGCTGATGCGGATAAGCATTTTGGCGATTTCCGAAAGATCGTCCAGGGCGTAAACGAAACTCTTGATGCTGTTATTGGCCCATTAAATGTAGCTGCTGACTATGTTGACCGCATCAGTAAAGGAAATATCCCGCAGAAAATTACCGATAATTACAATGGCGATTTTAATATAATCAAGACCAACCTTAACGTTTGTGTTGATGCAGTAAATACCCTGGTCGCAGACGCTGCCATGTTGTCTGATGCTGCTGTTGCCGGTAAATTGGCGACCCGCGCCGATGCATCCAAACATTATGGCGATTACCGCAAGATAGTAAGTGGCGTAAATGATACCCTTGACGCCGTAATCGGTCCATTGAATGTTGCCGCTGATTATATTGATAAAATCAGCAAAGGTAATATTCCTCCGAAAATTACTGATAATTATAACGGCGATTTTAACGCCATTAAAAATAACCTGAATGTATGTATTGACGCGGTTAATGCCATGGTTGCCGATGCCAATATGCTGAGCAACGCAGCCGTAGCCGGTAAACTGGCTACCCGTGCTGACGCCACCAAACATTTTGGCGATTTCCGCAAGATAGTCGAAGGCGTAAACGATACCCTGGACGCCATCGTTGTTCCAGTTAACGAGGCATCCGACGTATTGGCAAAATTAGCCACCCGTGACCTGACTGCCCGCGTCGTCGGCAACTATCAAGGTGATTTCAGCAAGATTAAAGATAACCTGAATAACGCGATGATAGCATTGCAAGGTACCGTTAAAGAAATTACCAGTATTGCAGTTTTAGTAGCTGATAGCGCGATTCAAGTATCAACCGCCTCAGAAAGCGTAGGTAAGGCCAGTCAGGAAGTTGCCAATGGCGCACAACAGGTTGCTTCCGGTTCTACCGAAACATCTCGATCTTCAAATGAAGCCGCCAATAATATGGAACAGTTGCAGCGCGCAATAGAAGAAGTAGCCCGCGGTGCCCAGGTCCAGGCAACCGGTGCCGAACAGGCCGCTCTCGCCGCCCAACAGTCACAAACCGCAATCAAGCGGATTATCGAGGCTGCTGGCAATGCAAAGAGCGACGCCCAGAATGCTGGTGGCGTAGCCAAAGAAAGCTCCGCGAAGACAGATGAAATGCTAAAGAGTATGGATAGAGTAAAAGAAGCCGCTGGAGTAACATCGAAGAATGTAAATGCCCTGGGTGATGCCAGTAAGAAGATAGGTGAGATTGTCGAAGCCATTAATGACATCGCCGAACAGACAAACCTCCTTGCATTAAACGCTGCCATTGAAGCCGCCCGTGCTGGCGAACATGGCAAGGGATTCGCCGTTGTAGCTGACGAAGTCCGCAAATTAGCCGAACGTTCCGCCGGACAGACAAAGGAAATAGCCGCGTTGATTAATGGCATTAAAGATGGCATCAGCGAAGCGGTTAGTTCCATGGTAATTGGCGCGAAAGAGATTGATGCAGGTGTAGGAATGGCAAACCAGGCCGGCAACGCATTAAAGGATATCCTTGCTGCTGTCGATAAAGTAGTATATCAAGCGAATGAAGTGGGCAAGGTCTGCATAGAAGTAGAACAAAGCGCATCCCTGGTAATGTCCGCGGTAGAGAACGTATCTTCCGTAACTGAAGAAGCCACCGCCGCAACCGAAGAGATGGCAGCCTCATCTACCGAAGTAACAAAAGCAATCGAACAGGTAGCCGCTGTAACCGAACAGTCCTCCGCAACGTCTGAAGAACTGTCCGCCGCCGCCGAGGAACAGAACGCACTGGTAGAAGAAATGACCGCCGCCAGCAAAGAAGTAACCAACCTGGCCGATAAAGTGAAGACTGTATTGAGCTCGTTTAAAGTAGCATAAATAAAAATAATAGTCCGAAATAGTGCATCACCCGGCAACTTTCAAAATATATAAAAAGTTGCCGGGTGTTTTTTATAGTTTTGAAATCAAACTAACGGCGTTTATCAAAACGAAAAATCATTACTTTTTTGTTCGGATTTGATTTATAACTGACAATTCCCTATTTAATAACTTCTTTCTTTCTTATTTGATAATTCATTATTGTAACGCGAATAAATTGTAATAATAATGTTAAAATAAATGCAAAAGCCGCGTGACGCCATGCGAAATTGATTGAATTAATAAATCCGATTCGTGCTATTATGCCTTCGGTTAATGTTATGAAGAAAAAAGCAAACATGCTGATAATTGCCGGGGTAATATAATGGTTTGTTGCCACTCTACGACCAACAAAGCCGGATATAATTCCAAATGATGCCATAATAAAACACCATTTCAATGGTGATTGCCCATTGATTGCTGATTCACATAACCCGCCAGCAATCCCTATCACACCGCCAATTAATGGGGTGCGCCAAAATCCACCCAGTATACTCATCAACATTATTGCTCCTGGATACCCCTGCCCTGTTGCAGTCTGTAAACCTGTTGCAAATAATAATAGAAGAGTCCACGATAATATCGAAATAAAGTTCATAATATAAGATTTCTGAAAGAGATATCACCTTAATAATCTTAGTGATAAAAAAGACTGCACGGATAATTATCCGTGCAGTCATAATGCGTTACTTAGCGTATTCTACCTGGCGGGTCTCTCGTATCACAGTGACTTTAATTTGTCCCGGATACTGCATATGGTCTTCTATCTCTTTTGCGACATCTTTCGCTATCATATACGCTCCGTTATCGTCTACCTGCTCCGGTTTCACCATTATACGCACTTCACGACCAGCCTGAATGGCATAAACCTTTTCAACGCCGGGACGTGCATTGGCTATTTCTTCTAATTTTTCTAATCGCTTAATGTAGTTTTCCAAAGATTCACGACGTGCGCCAGGTCTTGCCGCACTGATAGCGTCAGCAGCCTGTACCAACACAGCTTCAACAGTTTCAGGATGCGGTTCACCGTGATGAGCGGCAATTGCGTGGATAACTTCTGGTTTTTCGCGGCATTTCTGCGCCAAATCAGCGGAAATACTGGCATGTGAGCCTTCATTTTCGCTATCAGATGCTTTGCCAATGTCATGGAGTAAACCTGCGCGCTTTGCAACATCAACATTTACACCTAACTCTTCAGCCATCATACGTGCTAATTGGCATACCTCAATGGAATGATTCAATACATTCTGACCAAAACTTGTACGGTAACGCAAACGGCCAATTGAACGAACCAGATCAGGGTGCAATCCGGTAACACCGGTAGTTAATACTGCACGTTCACCGGCCAATTTAATCTGTCGATCAACTTCAGCCTGTGCGCGAGCCACTGACTCTTCAATACGAGTTGGATGAATTCTACCATCTTCAATCAAGTTAATTAAAGCCAAACGAGCTACTTCACGTCGTACTGAGTCAAATGATGAAATAACAACAGCTTCCGGTGTATCATCAATAATAAGATCAACACCTGTTAATGTTTCAAAAGTTCGAATATTACGGCCTTCACGTCCAATAATTCTTCCTTTAACATCGTCATTCATAATTGGCACTACTGATACTGTTGCTTCGGCAGTTTCTTCAACTGATAAACGTTGAACAGCCATGGTAATAATACGGCGCGCTTCATTATCAGCTTTATCTGTAGCTTCTTCTTCAATCTGCCGCGCAATCCTGGCTGCATCAAATTTTGCCTGGTCTCGAGCAATATCCAATATCTGCTGGCGTGCCTGTTCTAATGTCAGGTCGCTTACGCGCTGCAACTCTTCTAATCTTTTAGCAGCTAACGTTTGGGCTTCCGTTAATTTCTTAGTTATTTCCTGTTCTTTTCGGTTCAGTTCAACTTCACGTCGTTCTGCTGTTTCTAATTTGCGGTCCAAAGCTTCATCTTTCTGGTTTAATCTACGTTCAAGACGCAATATTTCTGCTCGTGCTTCTTTCTGTTCCGCCTCAATATCAGTCCGCATCTTCAACATTTCATCAGCTACTTTTAACTGTGCGGCATTATGCACAGTTTCTAAATCTTTCTTAGCCAAATCACGTTCAGACTCTGCTGCACGACGAAGATCTTCTGAAGTTTTCCATTGTTTAATCAGAATAACAAATCCGATTATACCTGCGAGTACCACTAATACTAATGTTGCAAGCAGCCAATCTACTTCAAATCCTGAAGCTGCAAGGAACCAATTTAAATTACTAATAGCCATGTCTAAATTCCCTCCACTAATATAATTATGCATGTCGGGTTGATGACACACATTTAAATAGGAGACTAATCCAACCCCTCCGCATCTAAATCCTGCAATTTTATTTCACGAATTGCCTGACTGATGATATCACTTGAAAAACCTCGCCGTGCAAGTCTGCCTCTTAGACGCAATAGAACTGCACGGTCATAGGGTGGACGCATTGTTTTTAACGCTTTTCGCGCTTCACATAACGCCCTGGATAATTCCGTTTCGGCATCAAGACAATCTTCTAAACAATCTTGTACTGTCTCATTTTCGATGCCTTTTAATCGCAGATCAATCTTCAATTTTCTGGTGCCGTATTTCGTACGGCTCTTAATGAAATCATCTGCATATGATTTATCATCAAGATATTTTAACTTTATTAATTTTTCAATAATTTCTTCAATAATTTCTTGCGGATATCCGCGTTCTATTAGCCTTTTCTCTACCTCCTTCACTGTTCTTGAACGGAATGTTAATAAGTTTAACGCAAATGTCATTCCTTTTTCGGGGGTTGGATTACTTACCTTTACAGGCCGCTTTCGCATCATATCCAACCTTTCTTTCTAAAAATCAAAATTTCTATTAGTGCTATTACTAAAAACACCACCAGTACTATATATCCACCGTAAACTGATTCGCTACCGATTCCCATCCCTCTAAGATTCATACCATATAAACCAGATAGTACGCTGCCGGTGGCAAGCACGGTGGTAATTACGGTGAGTCGTTGCATGTTTACATTCAGGGTATTGGAAAGTGAGGATTGATAACATTCCATGCTACCGCTTAATATATCCCGGTAAGTATCAACATATTCAGTGAGTCTCAGCAAATGGTCGTAAATATCAATAAAATATTCCCGCATATTTTCCAGGGTGAATAAACCACCATCTTCTTCAGACCTTATGAATAGATTTACAGCATCGCGCATTGGAGCTAACTGCTTGCGAATATGCAATAATTGCTTCCTTAGCATTATTACTTCACGTGGAATATTTGCATCCTGTGACGTCAACATATCCTCATCGATTTTTTCAATTTTATCGCCTATACTGTCAATTAATGGAAAATATTGATCTACAGTTGCATCCATGAATAGATAACACAAAAAAGGAATCATTTTCTGGTTAAAACTGCTCTCTTTCCATCTTTTACGCATATCATCAAATACGTCGGCACTATTTCTATGTAGGGTTACTAAATAATTTTTACCAACAAATGCTGATAATTGTGAAGTTTCTACACGATGTTGACGGATTCCATGTGGCGACCTTAATACCAGAAAATAATAATTCTGGTAATTTTCTATTTTGGGACGTTGGCGATTATTAGAAGCGTCTTCTATAGCAAGCGGGTGAAATTTAAATATGTTAGACAGCCAAACGAAATCAACATCAGTTGGATGTTGAATATCAACCCATAGTATGCCATTTTCTTCTTGAAGATATTTTTCTATGCTTTCCGGTTCAACCGTCATCACCATTCCGGTTGTATTGTCAGCATATTCAATTTTTAGCATGTATGGCTATTTTGCAGGCGGCGGTATGCTGGCAATTGTTTGTGGACTGCGCAGATATACGGTGTGTGGAGTTTTTTCATAACCGACATTACCGGAAACCATGACTCGCCAGATGGTTACTGGACCATACACGCGGTCTTTAATTTGTGATAATGGTTCGTCTAACTCTACAACTTCGCCATCCATTAATGCCTGGGGTGAATTGAGTGTGAATTGAATCTCACGACCGTCAACAATTGCCT
>JBIJDE010000229.1:0-7557 GCA_044344305.1 Armatimonadota bacterium | reverse complement strand
ATGATGCAATACCTGTTCTTTCGACTGGGTGAGACACCCCGCAAAAACTCTGCCCGCTGCCTGAAAGATAAAAACGCGCTGGTGCAGTATTGGCGCGATATATGTTTTGCCATGGGCGGCGATTGGCCGGATATGACGCAAATCGGCAAGGCGGAACACGATAACAGCGCGAAAAACGACATGTATGACGGTTGGCTAAACGGACAGCGCGAGGAATTAGGCGATGTCGATACCGCATATGGCTGGCGATTTCACCTGAATCCCGGCGATAGCGTGAAAAAAGTGCTATTCATCTGCGCTGCCCGTGACGAAATTGGCGCGTTGACCAGCCTGAACTTCGCTAATAATGCCGGATATGAAAAACTTCACAACGATACTGCCGATTACTGGCGCGAATGGCTGGGGCAAGGCGTCAAGGTAAATATTGAACCAGATTTAAAGCAGATATATGACCGGTCGCTGTTGGCTGTAAAATTGCTGTTTGATGATGAATACGGTTCTGTACTGGCTGCACCAGAGTTTGACCCGCAGTTTGAACGCTGCGGCGGCTACGGTTTCGTTTGGCCTCGCGACGCCGCCGAGGTTGCGTTGTCGCTGGAAGAATCCGGCTACCCGGAATTAGTCAGCAAATTTATGAAATGGGCAAAGAAAACCCAGCACGAATGCGGTTATTGGGATCAACGCTACTGGGCAAATGGCGAAGTTGGCCCGGGCTGGTGCAGCTTCCTCGATTCGTTACAGATAGACCAGATTGGTTCCATTATTACCGCACTGGGTGAGCACGTTGATAATATAAAAGGCAATAAAGAAAAAGAAAAAGTCATTGACGAATATTGGGCGATGACAGAAAACGCCCTTACCTATTTAAAATCTGCTTTGGGAAAAGATGGCTTGCACATGCAGGCGTTTGACCTGTGGGAAAAATTCAAAGGCTCCTTCAGCTATTCCAACGCATCTATCTGGGCAGGCATGAAAGTGGGTGCCAAATGGGCAGAAATGAGAAACGAGAAGATATTGGCAAAAAAAATGAATGCTATTGCCGATAAGATTAAACAAGTAATTATGAAAGAATGCTGGAACGGCGAATATTTTGCCCGCGGTTACGGTCAGGATGGCAAGTTAGACTGGCAATTAGACTCATCAATAGTTGGCATCTTCGATCCCTTTAAAATGATTGACACCGACGACCCGGATGAATTGAAGATAATAGAGCAAATGGTAGCAACTATCCGCCAACGATTAACCAAACACCTGCCCACCGGCGACGCGATAATCCGCCACGAATACGACGATTACGTAGATGGCTGCGCTGGCGGGGTAAATACCCTGTGGATAGCGCGGGTAATATTGCGGCTGGCAATAAAGCTGAAAAAGACCAACCCGGAAAAATCAAAACAATACCGCGACGACGCCGTAAAATATATGCGCACCGTAATAACCCGCGGCACTACCACCGGCCTGCTTCCCGAACTAATCGGCGGCAGTCCAACCACCCCGCTATGGGCAGTACCCCACGGTTGGGCAATGGCAAGCTACCTGACTTGCTGCCGGTTGTTGAGTGAGGTGGATAATTAATAAACATTTTCTAAAATGTCTAAGTTTCCTGTTTTTGAATATTATTGGTCGAATTAATCAAATTCGACCAATTTTGCTATTAATTTAATCTTCTAACCCCAACCGCTTGAATGTTTCCGGTGGACAGGTGACTTCTTTTAATGCTTTGCACAGCTTTTCGCGCATTTGTGTGGTTATTTCCGGATTTTTTTCAATCATATTTTCCGGAGCCAGCGAAAATGGACGTCTTTGCCATAGATAACTCGAATTAGCGTTACTCTTTGCCGGCACTCGCCACTGCGGGATATCAATACCTGGAATAAATTTCCCAGATGTCATATCCGGCGATACTCGTACGGATGTTGTAGAATACCAGTTCAATTCGCTATCAGGTTGGCTGCCTTGTGATAATATCCAATCATCAGTGGCTATACATGCGCCCGTACCAAAATCACCAAATAGGGTATAGTCGCGATGGGTATCACTTTGTCCCATGGCTAATGGTAACAGACTGCGTCCATCTGGACCGTTTGGTTCGCTATCTCCGCATATATCACGAACAGTGGCGCAGACATCTACTGCCGATGTTAGTGCGTTTATTTGTTTACCTGCTGTTGCTCCCGGGTGACAAATCATCAATGGTATACGCGAATGCGCTTCACGATGTGGATAACTTTTTGCATAGGGATTTTGTTGCGACTTGTCTGCACACAGTTCATGACCATGGTCAGTGGTAAGAATCAATGTCGTATTTTCCCACATATTAAGTTCATCCATTCGATCGAGGAAATGTCCCAACCAGTGGTCAACCATGGTTACTTTGCCGTAATATTGCGATTGTATCCAAGCGAGTTCCAGGTCTGATGTTTCTGCTATGAATTGCTGTGTGTCGTAATGATTCTGGTATGGCGGCCAACAGGTAAACTCCGGGTGGTCTTTGCCATCCGGGCTATACATTGTCCGGTATTTCTCGGGCAGAAAATGTGGTTCATGGGGATCAAATGCCTCGGTCCATAGCATAAATTTATCATGTTTACAGTTTTTACTCAGCCAATCAGCAGATTTCTGCATCACCTGTGCGCACGGGAATGAAGATTCATCATTCATGAAATTACGGGCATTGGAATAGTAAACGCTTCCCCATCCCTCTGGTCGCATCCAATGATTGGCACGGTATTTGTTTATGCTCTTTGCCCATTCCGGCACTTCATCCAGCGGTGCGGTATCCCACATATCCAACTCATGACCACGAATAAACTCTACACCATTAAATGGTTCAAAATAACCATGAGCACCATTTTCCCAATAGTGGTAATGGTCGGTAATCATCTGTGTTACATAGCCACACTTTTTGGCGTCATTGGCCAAATGCCTGTCCCACGGTTCAATATGTCCCCATCCACGCCACAGAAACTCTTGTCGACCGGTAAACAGTTCTCGCCGTGCCGGCATACATGGTGCAGATCCAATAAAATGATTATCAAATGTGACAGCACGCTCTGCCAGTCTCGATAAATTCGGCGTTTGCACATGTGTGGCACCATAAGGTTCCAGACAATGAAAGTTCAGGCTGTCGAGTAAAATAGTTATGACATTCATGGTAATTTCCCCATTTTTCCATTGTAATTTGGAATTATTACAATGGAAATATTGTAATTTTCAATAAAAACTCCGAAAAACTCCAATTTTATTGTAATTTCCTGTGGAATTCCAATAAAAATTACACAGTGAATTGGATTCTATCGCTGGATTACCTTTAAATATAAATGTGTTCCAGTTATGATATACTGTTCAGTAAAGTCTGTTGGCTGTTGTCAGACCAGGCTATCTGATAGATAAATTGGTTCCGCCAACACCCATATCCCCTGCGGTGATTCATCTTCTGGCTTTACAACGGTAGCCGCTGGCCATGGCTCTATCTGGCCGGTTAGCAACGGGTCGTTTGTGCTGACCATCCATTTCTGCATGCGTGACTGCATATCTGATAATATTTCCGCATAGGCGGGGTCATTCGCGCGATTGCAGGCTTCATTGGGATCAAATATCAGGTCGTATAACTCTTCAGCAACTGTTGGGTGGGTATCCCAACCAACATTTCGCAGCATGGTCTTGCTGACACTGTCATCGCAATTTGGCAATATCGGGTGTGTTTGCGGGTCGAAACGGCGAATGTAGTTGTATATTTTTGTCCGTATCGATCGCATCGGCTCAACGGCGGCGTGCCAGTTTACCTCCGCATGTATCTCATCGCGAATATCTTTGCCTTCATTTACTGCCGGTACAAGTGAATGGCCTTCCAGCCAATCCGGCGCGGGTAAATCTGCCGCTTCGCAAATAGTGGGGAAGATATCTATGTGGCTGGTCAGCGCGTCAATCACTTTTCCCCCGGTGAAATTAATCGATGGGTTGCGAATCATCAGTGATGTGCCTGTGCCATGCCCGGTAAGATTGCATTTCATGAATGGAAATGCAATGCCGTGGTCAGTGGTGATGATAACCAGGGTGTTATTTGCCAAACCTGCCAATTCCAGTGCATCCAACACCCGACCAATGCAAGTATCTAATAAGTTAGCAGCGACGCGGAAATCGGCGAAGTCCTGACGGGTTTCGGGGGTGTCGGGCAATGGTGCCGGTGGACGAACATAACGCGAGTCGCCTGCCGGTGCGTTGCGGGTGGTATGCCATTGTTCGCCAGTGCCATGACGATGTGTAAGGTCAAAACCACAATCGAGAAAAAATGGCTTGGATGTGCCTGACTGCAGTATATAATTAGCTGCAGATTGAGCTAACCATTGATTATTCGATTCCGGGTCTTTTATCCATGACGGTTCTGATTCCTTATTTAATATTCGCTCGTAACCTAAATCCAGCACTTTATCAGGCGTTGTAACATGCTGCACCCCGGCGATAGCCGTAGCGTAACCATGACTTTTCAAATAATTCGCCAAGTGTTTCGATTTATCATTCAACTGCCCGCCGCGATGAGCCAGCGCAGTCATGCCGTTTTGGTGCGGATATTGTCCCGTCAATAAAGCCGCGCGACTGGGTGAACAAGTTGGCGCGGCACAATGATTATTGCGAAACAGCACGCTTTCTTCAGCAAACCGCTGCATATTCGGAGTCTCAACAGCATAACCATAAGGCTGAATATAGCGACCAGTGTCATGGGAATGGATATAGATAATATTGGTATTATTCATTTAATTCTCCGAAGGTTACCAGTAAAATAATATGTGAAAATAATACTATTAAATGTTTGATTTTACAATAAGAAATTTACATCGATTTGAAGGGATGTTTTCAGAGTTCAGTGTTCTGTTTTATGATTAAAGACAACATGGCAATTGTAAAATCCAATTTTTCAGTGTTCAAATTTAATTTTTGTATAGTACCAAACGTGGCGTTACCGTCCCGGTGACGTTGCTGCGCAAGAAAGTGTTTAACGCTGAAATTTATTTCCGGATTTTTCTGTTTCCGAGCGGGACGCTCTTCCCACCTCTCGAATAAAGAAAAATCAAAGTACTAATAATAAAATTGCAAATACATTGTCTTGCTTGGAATAATTTCTGTTACATAGGTTTTGCAATATCTTGTTAAAATCGTCACATTTCACGTTAGGATTTGGTTGCTAACTAATTATTAATCGATGTTAAAAATCAAATGTATCTTTTCTTTTCCATAGACACACAAAAACGCTATTGGTATAATTGCGGTTAATCGGTTTAATCATTATTACCTTTAACAGGAGAAAATATGTTTACACAACAACCATGGTTTGTTTTACGTTTTAACCATTTTGACCCTACATGGCGGCGGTGTTGGGATCGTGATTTTGTGGATGCCGGACGGAGCTTTGTCTCTTATCGCACTATTGAAGAAAATTGGATATCGGACGCGATTGCAACTTGTGCAGATGGTGAAGGATGCTTTTTAGTTGAATGTTCCTGGGTGCTGCGGCATTATCTGGAACGCCACCCAGAGCATGTTGACACATTAAAACAATTATCAAAAGAAGGCCGATTTGAATTATTGGGGTCGGGCGAAAATATCGTTGACGTGAATATGATTCATGGCGAGTTGCTGGTGCGCAACCTGGTATTGGGGACATTATGGGCAGAAGATGTATTGGGAATACGACCAACCACTGGATGGCACAGTGACGGTTTTGGGTCTTGTGCGCAAATGCCGCAGGTTTTTCGCCAGTGTGGGTACAAATGGCTCCCGGCAATTAGCTACAACATTCCCAATGCTCCTTATTGGAAAGGGATGGATGGCAGCATAATTTTCTTCTCACCCGATGCCACATCTGCACCATTTGGCGGCGAAGTATTGGTTCATCGTCAGGGTGTAAATACCACTTGTTTTCGCAAACTGGCTCCATGTCCATCATGTATGGGAAAAGGTTGCAGTGACTGCGACAACAAAAGGTTTGTCGTCGGAGACCGCGCCGAATTTGCCCCAAGATTTGCACCACCACTGCCGGGAAAAGCCGGGGTAATAATGCTCTGGGGTGAAGAGTTCATGCCGGGAATACATGTGAGCGAAGATATTAAAAAGTATAACTTGGAACACCCGGAAGTAATAGTAAAACAGGGGGTATATCGCGACCTCTATCCATTTATCAGCGAATACTTGGAACAGGTTGATAATCCACCCGTAAAACAGATAAGCACCAAAGTGGAAAACAACCCCAGTCAATCGGGATGTTACGTCTCACGGATTAAAATTAAACAGGGACATCGCGAAATTGAACATCAATTGCTGGCGGCAGAATGTTGGGATACCTTGCTAAATGATAGCAATAATCAGGACACACTCCGAAATGCCTGGAAAGATATGACTTTTTCCGCGTTTCATGACGCCATCACCTCTTCGCACTGCGACCCGGCGTATGATGAATTGCGCGATTTACATGCCGGTCTAACCGAAACCGTCAATAATGTGAATGAGATTGCATGTCAAAGAGTAATTGTTAACGATTCGAAATCTATAACAGTATTTAATCACACATCAGCAGCAATTTCTGCGCCTGTCAAAATTGTATTGCAGGGGAAATATGACGGAGTGCAAATATCTGCCGATAATAAACAACTCCCTGTATATGATATTAAAGCAGGAACAGATAATACTGAAGTCACTTTCCTCGCTGCCGATGTGCCAGGGATTAACGCGAAAAGTTTTGTAATTGCTGAATCAAAGTTTGTTATTGAAAAAATCACTGACAATGTAGTAATTTGCGGTGATTTAACAGTAACCGCCGGCGAAAACGGTATTACTGATGTTATAGTAAAAGGAATCGGTAAAGTTTGTGATACCGGGAAGTTTATGGTTGGAGAATTGATTCTTGAACATGACCTGGGAGACCCATGGGCAACGCGTTCACTTGACCGTACCCGCGAACAACTGGGTGTTTACACACATTTGAAAGGTATTGAACGCTGTGGTGATAGTATAGTAATAAGTTATACAGGCAGACACCCGTCATGCGACGACCCGCATACTTGTGCCGATCCATCGGTTACTATTCTCACATGGGAACAGCGATTTATTCTACGCACAGGATTGTCATATATTGAGGTTGAGACAGACGTTGAATGGTACACTCAGGGACGCCGTCTGCGCCTGGCTTTCCCATCAAAGACAAAGTCCAACACTGGCGTATTTGACGTGCCATACGGCGTGCTGGAACGCGAACGATACGAAGGGAAAAATAACTATGGCGGTAACGCCAGTGGGGATTGGCCAACTATTCATTGGGGTGGGGTACAGACTGACGATCATACTTTTGCCATATTTAACCAGGGCACACCCAGTTATCGAGTTGAAGATGGCGTAGTAACAGTCAGCGTATTACGTAGTCCACAATTACCTTATGCGCTACTGGAACCGGAATCGTATGTCGCATACAATTATCATGGCATGGCCGACCACGGCAGCCATATCTTTAAAAACGCGATTTATATTGGCACTGGCAACTGGAGCAATAATGATACCGG
Source organism: Armatimonadota bacterium (assembly GCA_044344305.1). Taxonomy (GTDB): domain Bacteria; phylum Armatimonadota; class Hebobacteria; order CAIYQO01; family CAIYQO01; genus JBAXQQ01. Next base: position 7 of record JBIJDE010000229.1, on the reverse strand, counting down.
GCGTCAG
>JBIJDE010000061.1:0-16230 GCA_044344305.1 Armatimonadota bacterium | reverse complement strand
CCAGTAAAAATAAGGTGAAATGGCCTTTTTAACCCGGTATCAACTATCGCTAAATACATCAACATTACCGATGCGAATTTCAATAAATGCCCGATTCCATTTGTTAATCCGTTGACATCAACATACCATGTAAATGCAATTTCAGACATCACTACAAATGCTATCGCATATATAATCAGCGAATGCGACCTTTTATCTATCACTGGTCTACGAATATCAAATAATATTAATGCGGCAATAAAAACAAAACTGATGAAATATTCGGATAAAATCTTAAAATTTGTTAATCCCTGAATATCAAAACATTGCGGGAAAATACCGTTGAATATCAAAGATATCAATATCGCCGTGACAGCAACGTATGATAACATTATTATACACCAGCAATTCACTTTTCTATTAAAAACCATCACCGCTGCTAATAGTGAAATCGCCTGTATTAACCGGGCTGCCACCCATAATTGCGTAGGAATATTCTCTTCTATCTGTCCGGGTACAATAATCCCCATATTTTTAAATGTGATTAAATGCATGCCATCCAACACACCAGTAAATAACATGGAAATGCCCAGTAATATGAGGAAATTGTTTTGATGCAGGCGACGTGTATTCCAGGTTAATATAAAGATGGAAAAGAATACGACAATGCTGATTCCCTCAATTAAGGTATGAAACAGCAATCGATTGCCAGTAAGCATAAAAGAAAATATCACAATAAATAAAATGGTTATTGCAAAATAAGGCCGCAAATCTATACAATCCCGCATTACCGGTGTTTTTTCTGCCATCGTTATCTCCCGAAGATGGTTAATACACGGCTATTATATCATTATATTTGGTAAATTTCAGCTATGAAAAAGATTTGTATTAGTTAACATTAATAGACTTTTTTATTTTCACATCGATTGATAGGATTTAGAAGATAAAATATCGTAACATGGGTTTCACCCACAGCTCAATTTTAGAAATGATGTTTAATTTCAAGAAATATCCATTTTTTGAATACAATCCAACCCCTTTAGGGGTGACATGTTAATAGTCGGCGATAATTCTTATGAAAAGTGAACCCCTTTAGGGGTGGCATGTTAAATGTGTCAAAATTTCAGAACCGGTTCTTAATTTAACATCATTAACATGTCACCCCTAAAGGGGTTTTGATTCTTTAATTTCGATGCTATTCTATTAAGATATCACCCCTAAAGGGGTTGGATTGTTAATAATTGAAAATAATATACTCAAATCATGCTTTTTATTTAAAACAATTATATGAACCATTGTAAAATAAATGTGTATAAGGGTGAGGGCGCAAGCCTGGGAAGTAATAGATAACAAAGATGCACCTTGTAAAAGTGACTTTATAAACGCACCTTTACAAGGCGCAATCAAGTACTACACCTCCCCCAGGCTTGCACCTGGGGTTACTGATTAAAATGCCTTTACAAGGCAAAACTAAAAACCGAAAACTTAACACCTTGTTCAATTTATTGGGATTAGGATTTAAAGGTTAAAATATCGTAATTTAAAACTTTCGCTAACTGACAGATCGACTATACTATACTTATTTTTATAATATGTGAAAGATATAATTATATCTTTTCAATCCTGTTAATCGATGTGAAAACAAAAACTCTACAACGAGTGAACTGTTACTTTTTTCCTTGACTATATCCCTCATTAAGACCATAATTACACTGAATTAACAATGGAGATATTTACGCATGGTTTATGTTCACCCCGGCACGCTGTCATCCGACCCTACAATTGGCATTGAAACCCGACCGCTGGAAAATGGTTGGCATGCTATGTCTGTTTACCCGCATCAAATTGCCTGGGAAAATGAATATATTCCTCGATTAAGAGAATGGGCGCAGCATATAGATATACATTCACCACCAGCCGCATTATATTTGGAGCCATCGAAGATTAATGAGATTGATTTTGTAATCGATTTCGGCACCGAGTTGCAAGGTGAATTTAAGTTTGAAGTAACTACCGAAGGTCGGGGAAATATCGCTATCAGTTACGGCGAATCTATCTGGGAAGCGCGGGAATGGAACCTGCCTACCGTTTGTCATGAACAGCGTCCGCGAAAAGCGCATTTTCATGTAACTCGTGGCACTTCATTATTCACCGGCGAACTGGGTGGTTTTCGGTATGTTCGCGTTAGAATGGTTGATTTCAAAGAAGCTGTTTCGTTATCAGAAATCCATGTCGCGGCGATAATAATGTATCCAAAAGCTATCGGATCTTTTCAATGCAATGACGAGGTGTTTCAAACTATCTGGCAGCGCAGCGCATATACCGCACGGTTATGCGCTTTCCCCGGTGGATTCATGGATGGCATCAAACGGGATAGACTGGGGTGGTACGGCGATGCGCGAATAACCAAGGATACCTGTGATTCTATCTATTTTCAGCCGGATTCTTCCATCGATATGATGTTGACGTTACCCATCGACAGTTGGGCGAACGCCATCCCCAATTACAGCTTTGATTGTCTGTCCATGTTGGTACAGCATATTTATACATTCGGACTGGACGACCCGAAATTGCCGGCTATTTACGCGCGAATCAAGGAGTTTACGGCTTGGGTGTTTGAGCAAAATACCAATGTGGACGGACTGTTGACTCGAAGTGATGATGGCGATTATTTCTTTGGAATCGGTTTTACTGATTGGTCGCCACAACCACTTGGTGGCAGGTTTGAAGACCTGGCATCGCTGCAATTCGCATTTTTAGAGATGATAAATGATGCCATAACTCTTGCCGGCTGGTTTAATGACGATTGCCTTGAAGAATTGAAAAAAAGAGCGGAAGACCTGAAAATTATTTTAATGAAGAAGTTCTGGAAAAAGGCGACCGGATTTCACCACACCATGGGAATGGTGGATAAACCCGGGAAAGAATGGAAAATGCCAACAACCCCGGATATTCATTACCGCAAGAGCTACGTTGAAAAATTAAGTTTCGGTCCATCCGGCCCATCGTTGCAATCAAATGCCCGCGCATATTTTGCCGGATTAGTGGACGCAGTCAACGAGAAATTCGTCAAAGCTGTTTTTAACGACGTAAATATACCCCAGATTATCACCAGTTACTATAAATATTACACCTTGTGTGCTCGCGCCGGATGTGGCGATGTTGCAGGCGCGTTTGAAGAAGCAAAAAGCTATTTCGGGAAAATGTTGATAGAAAATGACAGTGCCACGGTATGGGAATCATTCGAGCCAGAGGTAGAGGATATTAATAAATACAGCCTCCACGCATTTCCAAAAAGTCTTTGCCACGGCTGGGGCAGTGGAGTAGTAGGTTTCACCCGCCGCTTCATCCTCGGTATAATTCCAGATGCGCCTGGATATAAAAAAGTTATTTTACAACCCGCCCATCTGCCAAAATTCAACTTCACTGCTGAATTGCCCACCCCCAGCGGGATAATAACCGTGACAAAGGTAGACGGCAAACAGATAAAATATAGGATACCAGCCGATATAGAAGCGACTTACGAAGACGAAAATATTGACGTGGTACGGTATTAATTACGAATTACGAATTTTTTACATCGATTAATAGGATTTATAAGAAACCTTAATCTTTTCAATCCTATTAATCGATGTAAAATTTTCACCCTTCACTCTTTAATTGCGGTTCCAGTAATTATACATTTTTCAGAAATCGTTCGAATTCGTTTGCACGACCGAAATCGAAATATCCATTTTCAATTTGCAATTTTTAATTTTTAATTTTCTTTACCGGTGGCGGCAAAGACCGCGCATATTCAACTGACCGGGAAATCCATGACTGGAATAATGCGTCATCGCTATGAAACTCTGGCGTTACCAGCAGATACTCACGCATCGGGCGATCCATGGGGGCAAAATGTGTCACTGTATGGTTCTCCAGCAGTTCATCCTGGTCTGCCTCGGAAAGGCGCAAAATATAGCCATCCTCAAATGCGCCGATACACATATTGCCGCCAATAAAGAAAACCTGGCATCCAAACATCTTCCGTGGCGTTGCATCAGGATAAGTTGCCATCAGCGCAATCAACCGCGCCGCATTCTCAGGTGGTACTTTTTTCCAGGGCATGTGTGGTCTCCTAAACTTTAGACTTGTCTGCAAATAATGATTGATACTTTTGACGATAAAATCGTCTCAAATCTTATATCATATTAAAGGAAAATGGAAGATATAATTGCACTTTTTGATTATTTATTTGATAATTATTTTAGTTTACTAATCGTTATTAACATTTGTTAAATAATTATATCTTGAATTTCCCGAGTCGATATTAAATGATTTAAAGTTGGCTTGTAATAATCGTTGTAATACTCAGTAATTAGCATTACCCCGATTATTAGTTCTGTGAAATTATGATTATGGCTGTATTTTGTTCCTTCAGGTTGAGCACCAGATAATTACTCGATGTCAAAGCTATATTGATAAAATGTGTATATGGGTAAGGACTTACGTCTGGGATTACTGATAAAATGCCTTTACAAGGTATAACAGATTAAAAAAATCCTCAAAAGATATTAATCCTTATTATCGGATAAGGTTAATATAAAAACCACCACCCTTTCACAAATATTGAAAGGGTGGTGGTTTATGCATCGGTTTATTCGAAACTTATTTCGCTCCAGGTTTGTGGGCTTAGTAATGCTTCCTGTGGCAAGTCATTAACCAGGTTGGTATTCTGGTTTGACCAGTAGGTGCGCGCGGTATTTATCATCCCTGCAACGTCGGAAGATATAAAACCGACATCGCCACGTAGTTTTAAACCTGGTTGCGGAGTAAGGTGAAGTGTCGTCAACGGGATTGATGCCTCAACTGTGTAGCGCGAGCCTTCTACTTTCACCGCCACGATGGCATCCGTCATCAATTCGACACGGTCGAATATCTGCGTACCTACCGGTGAAGAGTATTTTACTTTCAAATTGGCAGGCGCTGCGGGGTCAACTGGACGTACAAGAACTGCTACCGGTTTTCCCTGAAACTTCGCAATATAGATGCGGATGTTGCCAGCGCGTGCATCCTTCGTCGGGTCACCTGCCTGCGTACTAATATGCAGGTCGACAGCATCACCGGTTTTGAATAGTTGAGTATAATCTTTACCGTCATTTTTCCATGGACTGCCGTCTGTCACTTCATAAAGCATATGCAGGTTAGTCGCATCATAAGCAAGTTTTGCAGTGGCTCTATCCGGCTGCCCGTCGCGTATTATAGGCATTGCCTTGATATCTTTCCATTCCGATGCGCTGCCGTCTATTTTTACTTTATCAAGAGTTTTAATTGAATAAGTTTTTGGAACAGAAGCTACTTTGGCACGTGCTGTATTATCAGCATCTGCCTGTACTATCATATTCATATCAACAGTAATTTTGTTGCCGTCAAAACGCTGTATGGTATCAAGACCTGTTATCTCAATCATTGTTGCGGCGTTGCGGATAATGCCGGATGTCTCGCGAATTTTCCCGTCAGACTGCTTGCCAAACCAGCCGTTAAATGGCTCACCACCTTCAGAAAAAGCATCAAGTGACTGACCGCGCAATTCATCCTCGCTTTTCGGCAAGCTGGCACCTGGCAAACGGCAATCCTGAAAAAGCGCGCCAACGAATAGACCATCTGTAGTGAGGAAAAAATCCTGCCCCAGATTGCCGCGCATCATAAACACATTTCCAACTTTATCATTTACATTGGCTGTTCCGCATATTTTTAACGGCCCGATAAGCAAACCGGGTTTTGGCATGGTAGCACGATGTGAGCCATGGACACCGCTGAATCGGTTTGGGTAAGTCCATTCAATATTCTCGTTTATCGTGTCAACAGACATTAATTGGGTATTTCCCAGACAGAGCAGACGATTTTCACCAGGCACAGGAACCAGGTCACCGGCATTCTTTACATTCAGATTATGCATACCGGCGAAACCGTAACGCGGTGCACCATTTTTGCTGAAACCGATAGGTTTGTAAGATGTTAATCCATTGGTGAAAATTGTTAAATCCATCCCCATACGGCCACCCCAGCCATTGGAAAGGTCAAGTGCGCGGTTACCGCGTTTAGTGGCAGTACCGGGAAAACCGGTAAGTACAACAGTACATTCTCCGCGTTGTAATTTGCCATCTTCATTATCATCATTCCATATAACACCATCATAAGCACTGAGACCAGCTAATTCACCAGTTGGCTGTTCTGATACAATACCGCTTGTTCGGGAAATTTGTCCGGAGATTTGTCCGGCCAGCGATATCGCCGATACTGGCTGCCATTTGCCGTTATTTTCCATGTATACCACATGTCCCTGCCCATTTGCGATGTCAGTATCGTGAGTGTAGAAATATTCACGCGGCTGTCCACTGGCATTGCTGGTAAAACGCTGCGGGTGAACGTGTGAACCGGCGGAGATTTCAAAAGCTTCACCTTTTGCAGTATCTGGTACCCACAGTATTTGCGATACTTTCCATTTTGCTTTTTCTTTATCCAATTTAAACTCGATAGGGCCAACGTAGCCAAGGGTTGCATCCTGGTCATGCAGGAAAGAACAGGTTGCAGCATAGCCAGTGTTTCCGATATAATCGCGGACTAACTTGCCATCTTTACCCCAGACACTGACTCGACGAGGATAATTCCAGCTTTCAGCTGTCCATATTTGTCCCTTACTATCAACGGCAATAGAACTCATTTTCACCATAGCCTGTTCATCAAATATCCCGCGTAAAGGACGTCCACCTTTTTTGCCAGCAGTGTAAATAAGTTTTCCTTGTGGGGAGTATGCTTTTACCTGACTGTCAGGACCAAGGTCGGCAATTAACAGGTTACCGGATAAATCAACCGTGATAGCACCAGCTTTACCAAGTTTTGGTGTATCAATCGGAGTAACTGCACCAGTGGCAATATCAACACGATTGGCTTTACCGTCAAGAATAGCGTATAAGATGCCAGCAGACGAAAAAGCGATTCCAGTGGGATTAACCACGGTGAATGTTTTCTTTACCACTGCGCTGTTTGAATCCAGCAAAACTATCTTTCCATTGTTCAGTGCCAATGCCAGGATATCGCCATTAACAGTCATACTTGTTACTTTGCCAGTTTCACCTTCACCGAGAATATCTGTTAATGGTAGGTCAAACTCGCGCGCCTTGCCATCAAGCATGAAAGGACGGAACTCGCCTGTTTTTGCATCATAGCGGCAAATAATTTCTTTCACATACCATTGCGTCACATAAGTGTATACATATTGCGCATCTCCGGTGACTTTCGCCGTACCGCGCTTGTCAGACCAACGTTTTTGCCCGGTTGGGTCCAGCCCCAGAATGCCGCAACCACCTTCTACTGCTGGCCAGGTTACCACTGTCCAGTCACCGATTGCCGCCACATTATTCGGCGCGGAATGGTCGGCACCCCAGGCACCAGTTCCCTCAATATTAGGCCAGGGAGGAGTACCGGGACCATAAAAACTCATCTCGTATTTTGTACTTAATCCATTATGAGTCAAACCGCGAACGCGATATGTGCCGGGAACCACTAACTTGCCATTTTCATCCAGGCAATCCCATTTTACCTCAACAGTTCGTGTATTATCTTTTACGCTGACAGTATAATCGAGAGGGTCACCATCACCCAGCAGGTTGCGGATTCGTTTCCCCTGTTCATCTTCAACGATGACGGTGAAACGCGTAGCATCCTTTGGAATGATTACCTGTACCGGCTGTGTTCCCTGCACTTTCATTGTTTCATCGACATAGTCACGTATCGGCACATTGCCTTTCGCCTGTAATACAGCATCACCCCAACCTTTCCAGTTAGTCCAGAAAAACTCGCGGGATGTTGTGCCTGGCTGCATATTGTCAGCATACCGATGAACTGGCCAGCCTTTGCCACTGGCATCGCCCCAGAGAAACTCATTGCCAATTTGGATTTTGTCGCCTGCTTTCCAATCCGGTACTGTATTGCAGATGATGCTCCAGGGAATCTTCACTTCCTGTGTGAATCCTTTGCCATCTTCATTCTTTTTATATGCCATTTCTATGCCACGTCCAAGAACTGTGCCATTTTCTTTAGCCACCCAGAAAGTGCCTTCACCTTTAAACGGTTCGGTCATACTTTTACCGTATTGAATATGGAAACATGGCTCTTTTTTCGCGTTAAAAAACCACATAGTTGCGTGACTGATTTTATCGTTGGTACGCATTCGCACCTGCCAGGCATCACTTTTCCATCCTTCATTTACATTAAAATCCGGGTCAATCATGCTATACATCGGTGTGGGGTCGGTCCATTTCGCTGCTAAATACAGGTTCTGTTTGTCCCACATCGCTGACGCCTCTACAGAATAACGACTGCGAATGGCGCTGTCGGCAAATACCCAGATACGCCCCGACCAGTCCCACTCTTTCAAATCACCATCAATAGTGACATCAACAGGTGCCGGAAGCACTACCATACCCTCATTCTGGCTTTGCCGACCAATCATATTGCTGCCAGCAAATACAGGCAAAGCAGATATTACCATTGCGGCAAGCGCAATTAATAATGTAAATGAAGACCATCGAGATGAATTCATAAATATATCTCCCCTAACAATTTTACAAAAAAATAGGTATCTATTGTTTAAGTTAAACCGGTATAATTATACAGTTACCTTATTTAATGTCAAGGGAATTTTACTGATTAAATACATTTATCAGGCATAAATACAAATTTGAAAATATCTAACGTCTGTTATGGTACAATATTTATCCTATATCAAATAAATTGGATTAGTTTAAAGTGTCGCTGCTCTGCAGCTATACAGTAAAGTTATATCTAACCATAGTATTGACTTTTTAGTTCGGATTTGGTTGCTAACTGACTATACCCAAACAATAAATTTTGGTAACATAAACAAAAAATGTAACTTTACAAATTTTACGTACTATTAATAGGAATTTCGCTTAATGTCGCTTCGACAAGCTCAGCGACCGGTCACTGAGCTTGTCGAAGTGACCGTAAGTGAAAGTTCTGATATCATAATATTACAACCTGCAATTTCTGTTTTGCTAAGGGAGACTCATGAAAAATCTATTTTTTCTTATCCTGATGGGTATTTTAATTGTCTTTAGTTATGCCGAAAAGAATGCTGAATTGGTCATCACCAGCCCTTCTGAAGGTGATATCATCTCGAAGGCTGTCACTTTTACCGCGGCAGTGAAAAACCTGCCGACTTTGGCATCCGTAGATTGGCGATTAAATGGACGTTCTATTTCCGGCAATCTTATGACACCGCCAGCGTTTGCGTTACCATGGCATCCGGCGGAAATATTTGATGGCCCGATGTCGTTGCAGGCTATAGGTAGCGATGCCATGGGTAAAGTAATTGCGTCCAGCCCGGTAGTGCATTTTACCGCGGCACTTGGCAACGGCAGCATGAAACTGGTCGCTCCGGCAGATATCAGCAAACCATTATCCGGCAGAGTTTCTTTTACTGTTACGGCAATTCGTCCACTTACCCCCGATGAACGCAAGGAACGCGAAGATAACCCCAAATTTGATAAGTCGCAAATGAATAAAACAGTGGAATGCCTGCAATTTTTTGTAGATGGCGTCCTTATGCTGCGCCAGTTCGGCTCACCGACCCGCACCCTTGAATTGGATACTACACGACTGCCGAATGGCACCCACGAATTACAGGTCAGCGCGTATGGCTGGCTGAAAGGTGTACCGCCGATAGGGATGTTGCAGACTACCTTCACCACCGACAATGGACATTCACCAATGGCGATTCTACCAAAATGGCAGGAAATATGCCTGCAACCGGGAAAATCAGCAGAGCTTGACCCGCGCATTATATTTACAGATGGCAAAATAGAACCCTTGAAAGCTATACAAACATATACCAGCAGCAATATAGAAGTTGCCACTGTAGATGCCGGGGGACTCGTGACCGCGGTGAAGAAGGGAATGGCATCCATCATCCTTAACATCCCAGCAAATAATGTTTTGCCAAATGCTGATGTCAAAGCAAAACCTTTCACCGCAGAAGTCAGGGTGGTCACTGGTTTGCCCGAAGGCCTGCCACATTTCTCGCGAAATGGTCGTATATTGTTGAAGTATGACCCGAAAAAATCTGTTTTTGTCCGTTCCATGTTCACCCTGTCACCACAATATGTGCTGGCTAATCCCGGACTGGCGGATTTGGTGAAAGATGCGGGTATCAATACCGGCGAAAGCGGATTTTTTCATAATCCAAATGACGGATCAAAAACAGACAGTTTTGAAAAATATATCAAATATTGGGATCCATGGTTTGATACAACTATTGCCAATCCTGCAAAAAAACTGGGAGTAGGAATGATATTATCCGGTGATGACTGGGTACGCACCACTAACGAATTAAAATGGACTGCCACTACACCGTGGGCGCCTGATGTCGCCAAACATATTTGGACCAAACTGCGCGACAGCGAAACCATCACCTCGGTAGAAATGATGGATGAAGCCAGTTTTCTGGGAGATGGACCCGCACCGACAGATGGCCATTGGGCAAAAAATGACCCGGCAATTCATGACAAAACCCTGGTGAACCTGGTCGAGGCAATCCGCAGTGTTGATAACCATACTCCCATATCTTGGCCTGTTCTTGGTTTAGCCGGACCGGACAGCGCCGGAAAGTGGATGGGCGACCCGCGATATGCCGATTATGCCAGCCAATATTGGACCACCATGGATTGGCGCGCCGCCTACCCATGGTCAACCAGCGGGCCACAAATGAAAAGCGATCTGGAACGGGTAATGGTGGGACGTTTCCCGAAAATGCAGTGGGACCGACCGCAATTAATGCTGGTCAGCGGATGTGGCCCATACTATACCAAGCGCGTTGCCGGTGATCATTTTCAGCCGGGGTTGGATGAAGGTATCCCATACGCGGTTCCTACAACGAATATTTCTGATCAAGCTTTATATGCCGCCATCAGCGGCGCGTCTGGTGTGCGGATGTATTCAGTAGATTTTTGGTGGAAAACAGAACGCAGCCGCGCTCCATTAGGTGCGGGTGGCTTGCAAACCGGCGCATCTCCCTATGGCGCGGGAAGCGATCGCTGGCACGCAATTTCCGCCGCATATAATTTACTCGGAAAGTTGGAACCATATCTGCTGCAACCGCAAATTAACGCCATTTCCCTGGGTACCGACTTCAGTACTGGAGCCCGCAGTGGTACTGACAGCCGATTGCTGATGGCAATTAACTGGTCGCAGGAACCGCGTACCGTGACTGTCGATTTGTCCCCATACCAATTGCCGGGTGTTAAAAAGATAATGCGCCATCGCGTTTTAGGCGCGACTTCCAGCGTAGATATGCTTTCATCTGCCAATCAGGATACCATTACATTCCAACCCGGCGAATTCATCGCCTGGCTGGTGAAAGTTCCCGCTAAAAAAGGTGATTCTGTGTCGCCTGCGGTACGCCTGGCAATACCATACGAACCGACTATCACCGGACCAATGACCATTCGCGCTGAAGCGAAAGATGATAAAAAACTGAAACAGGTCGAGTTTTTCGTCAATAGCAAATCCATCGGCATTGTCACAAAATCCCCCTATGAAATAAAATGGGATGCTGCCACACCATTCAAAGGCGAATGGCACGGCCTGAAAGCTGTCGCGACTGATGTTGCAGGCAACCAGAGTGAAGCAAGAGCGATGGTAAAGGTACAATAAATTTAAAAACAGGCTTGGAATGTGCCATACCATTAAGCACTGCGCCTGCCAGTTTGCGATATATCAAAGAGTCATTATTGGAATAAACATCTGATTAACTATAACAAAATTGCGGTAAAATGATAGTTTTTGGGGAGCCGGGCTGCGTTTATACTGAGTTAATCGAAGCGACCCTGTTCCAAACGGTGACAACACCATTAAGTATGCTTATGATTTAAAACATTCATCTACTTGATAACTTTTAAAAAATAGTAATGTTTATAAAATTCAGTCACGGTTTGGAAAGGGGTGAAGCCCGGCCCGGATATCTTCCTAAAGTGCCGCTAATCCAGCAGCATTTAAGATGCTCCAGGGTTTGTTATAGTGCGGCTGGAAGAAAAAGTCTACGAAGGCCAGCTGGTCTATTGTCATCTTGTTTTGTATGACCACCGACATGGTGTTTATCATCTGAGTAAGGTCGACAGTTGAGCATATCTGCGACCCTAAAATTACTCTGGTTTCAATATCATATACAACTCTCAACTTTGCTTTTTCATAAGTGGGCATAAACTCGGGCCGGTAACTGTCTTCGATATCGGATACCGCGACGTTTAGCCCTTTGATTTTTGCGCATTCCTCGGTCAAGCCGGTGGCGGCTATGTTAAGGTCATATATCTTAATGCCTGATGTTGATTGTGTTCCCATGTATTGGATGGTTGGCGTTACCAGATTTTTCGCCGCCAGGGTGCCCATTCTTATGGCATTTGTCGCCAGCGGAATATATTCGTATGTGCCGGTTGGGTTAAAATATACTGCACAACTATCACCAGCTGCGAATATGTCTGGATTGCTGGAACGCATGTAGGAATCTATGATAATTGCGCCGTTTGGCAGCATCTTTACTTTGTCTTTCAAAAGTCCGGTATTTGGCCTGAAACCGACGCATAGAATAACCAGATCAGATGGATACTCGCCTTTATCAGTAATAACTTTTGTTACCTTGCCGTCAACACCCTCAAATTTCTGAACGGTCTGGCTTAACGCGAAAACAACGCCATTTTCAATTAGCTGTTCTTCGGCTAACTCGGTAAATTCTGCATCCAGGTATTTACTTAATATCCGCTTTTCGGAATCTATCAAAGTCACCTGCTTGCCTTGTTCTTTGAACGCTTCAACCAATTCAACGCCAATGTATCCCGCGCCGACTACTGTGATATTCTGCGCGGTTTTTGCCTTTTCAATAATGTCGTTGGAATGGTAAAAATTCTTTGCTAATAAGATATTTTCCAGTTCTATCCCATCTATTTTCGGAGTTATTGGCCAGGAACCGGTGGTCATAATCAACTTGTCATACTCAGCGGTACTCACTTGTCCATTACTAAGGTCAGTAACCGTCAAACTTTTATTCTCGGTATCAATCGAGGTAACATCGTGACACATTTTCACTTTAACGCCTAATTCAGCAAGCTTATCTGGAGATGAATAAAAAAGTCCTGCCGGATCTTTTACTATGCCACCGACATATAGTGCAATGCCGCACGATAAGAAACTAATGTTATCGTTTCGCTCGTAAACGGTAATTTCGGCATTCGGGTATAACTTTACGCAATTAACCGCCACAGCAGTTCCCGCATGAGTGCAGCCAACTATTGATATTTTCATTTTTACAACCTTTACCCTGTTAATTTTTAATTATATTTTTTAAACTGACTGATATATTTTACTAATATTTTTTCATTCAATCAACATTTTCTTTCGAATGACAGTTATGTATAACCAGAAAAACCATACTTAAAACGTCTAAACAACAAATATTTGCCACTTGATAGGTGTCATTTAGTAAAAATCGTTTTAAATATTATTCCTGGTAGAGATGCACGGCCGTGCGTCTTGTACGATTAATGGCAAAAAATCGGTTGACATCTTCACGACTATAACATATTTTGGTAACATAACATTTAATATATATCCTTAACAAACGGAGATACAATATGAACACATACAACCATCTGTTTGACCACATTCAATCATTAAAAATTATTGACACCCACGAGCATCTGCCGTTTGAGTCGGAACGTTCGATGACTATGGACGTTCTTGAAGAATGGTTGATACATTATTTCGTTTGCGACCTGGTGTCGGCTGGTTTGTCTGATGAAGACCTGGTGACAGTACGGGACAGCAAGCAAGACCTGAAAAAACGATGGGATATTGTCGAACCATATTGGCACGCCGCCGAAAGTACTGGCTACGGACGTTCGCTGGCTATTGCCGCCCGGGATATTTACGGCATTGACGCCATTAATGGTCAAACCATTGAAGAACTCAACCGGTTGTTTGTTGCATCTCGCGAACGCGGCGGGCATTACAAGTTCGTATTAAAAGAAAAATCCGGCATCTCCCTGTCTATCCGCGACTCGATGGCGATACCGTATAAAGAGACTGATGACCCATTTGTATTCACCATGCGAACGGATAATTTTATCTGCCCGACCCATAATAATCAGATTCGTGATATGGCGGTGGCAGTTGGTATGACGGTCCATACCCTTGATGACTGGATGGAAGTTACCCGACGACACATTGAAAAAAATCTGAACGGTAAAAACCGGGTGGTATGCCTTAAAAGCGGACTTGCCTATAGCCGCAGCCTGCGTTACGAAAAAGTAACTTACTCTGAAGCGGAAAATGCATTTAATGAGTTATTCCAGGATAATAATCTGCCGGAATGGCGGCCGCCAATTAAAGTAGCAAAAGTGCTGGCGGACTGGATGATGCATTTCGTATGCAAGGTAGCTGATGACAACAAGCTGGTTTACCAGATTCACACCGGCCTGCAGGAAGGCTTTGGCAACGTCATTTACGATTCAAATCCAACTTTGCTGACGAACCTTTTCCTTGAATACCGCAACGTAAAATTCGATATCTTCCATATGGGGTATCCATACGTTATGGAAATGGGAAATCTGGCAAAGAACTTCCGCAATGTCTTTATCGATATGTGCTGGGGTCATATTATCAGCCCGGAAGCCGCCCGCCGCGCGATTGTAGAATGGCTTGACGCGGTGCCAGCAAATAAAATTTCCGCTTTTGGCGGTGATTATGGCTTTATCGACGGCGTTTATGGACACCAACTGATAGCCCGCCAGAATGTCGCGACCGCATTATCGCAAAAGGTGACCGACGGCACCATCAGCATATCTCGCGCCGAGGAAATAGCCACCTGGATGTTCATAGAAAATCCCAAACGGATATTTAATCTGGAACGTTTTTTGGGTGAGTAACACCTTGATTTTCATATGTGGTTAAAAACAAGTTTGTGCGACAATGCAGATTCATTTTAACCACGAAATACACGAAAGGCACGAAAAAGGTTACCGTTCGAATAAATGCCTTTTAAATCCTGTAATCGATGTAAAAACAAAACTTGTATTCAACTGCTGATTTCTGGTATCTTTCCTGCATGAATACATATATTGGCCTTGATATCGGCGGTACAAAGTTTATGGTGGCGGCGGGTGACGAAAACGGCATGGTTAAGCAGACAACCAAAGCCGCGACACCAATAGACTTTCAGGAAGGGATTGACCTGTTAAATAGCATGATTGCTGAAGTGACCGATGGCGAGAAGATTTTCGGCATTGGCGCGGCTATTGGCGGGCCATTGGATTGGCAAACAGGGGTCGTATCGCCAGTACATCAGCCGCAATGGCGAAATATACCACTGAAATCAATGATGGAATCGCGCTGGAATTGCCCGTTTCATGTAGATGTTGATACCAATGTAGCGGCATTGGGAGAATACGCGTTGGGGAAATATACCGAACGTTCGATGCTATATATCACATTGAGTACCGGCATGGGCGGCGGGTTTATTATTGACGGCGCAATTTATCGCGGCATGGATGGCGCACATCCAGAGATAGGACATCAATCAGTTCCTTTCCGCTGTGCTAACCCAGAAAATATTTCCTGCGAATGCGGCGCGCCAGATTGTCTGGAAGCGCTGATTTCCGGTAATGGTATCCGACGCATTTACGGCAAACCGCCGGAATTATTAAATGAAGAAGAATGGGCCGAAGTTACCTACAATCTGGGACAGGGATTGCGCAACCTGGCAACTATTTACGTGCCGGATGTCATCGTCTTCGGTGGCGGTATCGCCCACGGACAATGCGAGAAACTGCTGGCTCCCGCCCGCGAATTAATGGAATCCCGTCTGAAAATAGTTCCATCCCCGCGCATACAACTTTCCCGCCATGGCTATGACACCGCGTTAATGGGTGCGTTGTATATTGCGAGACAGGGGTTGCGGTAGATTTATTTACAGCACATAAAAACAACGCCGAAACAATTATTTATGTAGCAGTGGATATACCAACGTTTGATTATCTGTCTGAACCACGGATTTAGAGGATTGCATTGATTTATATGATTTTCCTCTGCGATCCTCTGCGTTAAACTCTGTGTCCTCTGCGGTAAAATGATAGTTACAATCAACATCTTAACATGCATATTTAACCGCAGAGTTGCACAGAGTTTAGCGCAGAGTTACAC
>JBIJDE010000239.1:0-7243 GCA_044344305.1 Armatimonadota bacterium | reverse complement strand
AAATCGTGGTTCAGACAAAAAATTATTGACATCTCTTCATATAAACTTTAACATCGGTGAGCAATATATCTATTCTCGGGGACAGGTAAAAATCCGGTCAGCCAGTTTTTATACAAATAGGGATTAAACTTACCGTATTTAATTCTGTGCTGAGCTTGCCGAAGTGCCAGTCCCCTTACACTGAAAGGTAACAACCATGCATAATTCCCGAAAATTGATTGAGCAGGTGTGCGCCGGTGAAATACCGGAGCGGACACCGATATTTGATTTGTTGTGCAACGACGCGGTGGTGGCGCATTACGCCGGCGAACCACTGAATGGCGACAATGACATGGCAAAGATGTTAAAGGCGGCGGGACGCGCATTGGATGGGACGCGTAGCATATTTCCACCCATGGTAGCGGGAACGACCTGGACCGACGGGATGGGAAATATTCGCGAGGCGGCGCGCTGGACATCGTGGATTCGCCACCATGCACTGGCAGATGCTGACGCCTGGGCGACATGGATTGGCGGACATATTGAACGATTGGAAGCCACACCAGATCCCAGCGAAGCAGAACGGGCAAAAATCGGCGAAGAGCAGCAAGCATACAATGCTAATCTAAACGGCACGGTGAATATATTCTGTACCCCATCAACGGGAATCAATACAGCGCTATTCGGTTATTGCGGGTTGGAGATATTCTCCTACCTGTGGGCGGACGAACGCGAACTGGTACTGCGTTGGATGCGTGCGCTGGAACGTGAACGCCAGCAAGAAGTTATCCGTTCCGCCCATGCCAACCACAGCCCATTGGCGATGATTTACAGCGATGTCGCATACAAACAACACCTGATGTTCAGCCAGGAAACCTTCAACGAATTCGGTTTCTTTAATGATGTGGAAGATATCTGCGCGCAGTGCCACGAGTATGATATGACAGTAATTTTCCATTCCGACGGCTACATAATGGATATCGTCGACGATCTGGTCGCCTGCGGTATTGACGGACTGAACCCGATAGAAAAAGCGGCGGGGATGGATGTTTATGAATTACATCAAAAATATCCTGATTTAATAATAGTCGGCGGTTTGGACGTAACACACCTGCTACCATTCGGCACACCAGATGAAGTACGAGCAGAAACCCGCCGCATGATAAATGAAATTGGCGCAGATGGAAAATTGCTGATAGGCAGTTCAACCGAAATGGAAGATAATGTGCCATTAGAAAATTACCTGGCGTTTCATGATGAAGTGATGAAAGGGAGCAGCAAATGACCTCACGAGAACGAATATTGGCAGCAATTAACCATCAACAGACTGACCGGGTGCCGGTTGGATTTGAATGTCATCCGGGATTGCAATTGCAATTGATGGATTATTACGGGGTGACTGACCGGTTATCGATGTTTGAGAAGATGAGGATTGAAGGTTTTTCGGTATTCTTCGAGTCATTTGTCGGTCCTAAATATATTGGACCGGATCAAAAAAAGCTGGATAGTGGCGCAAGCTGCGATTTCTGGGGGATTGATTTTAATCAGCATAACCTGCCCATTGGAGATTGTGAAACGATTGCGGATTTGGATAATTACAACTGGCCATCGGCAGACTGGTTCGATTATTCCGGCATCCGCGAGAAATGCCTGGCGATAAAGGAACTCGGACTGCCAACCGTAGGCGGCGAAGGTGGTTGCGGCATACAGTTTGCCATCAATATGCGCGGATACGAAAACGCCCTGGTTGACCCGCTGGCAGACTCCGATTTTGCCCATGCATATATGCAACGCGCCGGTGATTTCTTCGTGGAATGGAACGAACGCTGGCTATCTGCCGCTGCGGGTGAGTTCGATATATTTCGCTGCGGCGACGAAATAGGCGCGAATGACCGGATGCATTGCAGCCCGGAGATATGGCGCGAGTTTTACAAACCGCAACTGAAGCGCGTTTTTGCTGTCGCAAAACGCCATAACATGAAAATATGGTTCCATTGCTGCGGCATGTGCCGACCGGTGATCGATGACCTTATCGAAATTGGCGTAGACCTGTGGGACCCGGTGCCAGGTTATGTCGCCGGCAACAAGCACACGGAACTAAAAAAAGAGTTCGGCGATCGCCTCGCCTTCATCGGCGGAATAGATACAGTCACACTGCTCCGCCACGGTTCGGTCCAGCAGGTTCGCGACGCAGTAAAACTCGCCATCGACACCCTGGGGCCAACCGGCTACATCTTGGGTGGCAGCCAATGCCTGACCGACGATATACCGTTAGAAAACGCGGTTGCCATGTTCGAGGCGGCGGTGGAGTTTGGGAAGCGGTAAAACGAGTAAGCCTATACTATCGGGTACAGGCACCGAATATCGGTTTTCTGTAAAAGAAAAAAATCAATAATTTCGATATTCGAGCCAGTCCCCTTTTTTGTACAAATACCTATTAATATGCCGGATACTAAAATTAAAACGTTTTAAAATTAGTAATGGTGATTATGAAAAAGTTCGTTAGGATAAGGGGACTGGCTTTTATTCGGAAATTTCAGACCTATTTTTAATTATAGTGGCAGTCCGAATAATTGCCTGTACCCGGCAGGATCTCCTACCGACAGAACGGACACTTTTCCGCGTTGTAAAATCTGGTACAAACCGGGCATTGTTTCCATCCCTGCTGGATTTTCCATTCGCGGGCGGCGCGCATGCGGGCGAATGATTTTTTCAGCATTTCCCGCACTTCCTCGTTTTTAATATTCGCCACCAGGTCGTCAGCGGGTTGAATATCTAATTTAACATCTTTGCCGGGAAACAGGTTTGTTGATTGATGAACGTAGGTATCGATACGTTTATATCGTCTGCCAACGCGAAAATGCAGGGCGCGGATAAATCCTTTGCCGATGGAACGGGCATAGCGTTCGAGTATTTCCTTCTGGTAATTCTGTAATTCCGATGCCCACGGGTGGGTGCTGACACAGACATGCATGGTGCCATCTATCACATTCTCCGGCCAGGAATGTTTTGCCAAATCTTTGCCCACTATTCGCGGCCACATATTCATCGCCATGGCACGCCGCAAACCGGCAGATAACTGCTTGTCCTGCAGTATATTTGCCAATACCTGATTAAATGTCGATTGCCCGCGCCGATCTGCCATTTTTTAATCCTCTATCAATACCGTCGCCATCGCGTAATCTCCGGCATGGCTGAGAGATATGCTAACTTTCCTGCCATTCAATACCCGCGCCGCTTCGTTGTAGACATTAATCACCGGCGCACCAGCGGGATTATTCACAATCTCTACGTCTTGCCAGCTAAGCGAATGACCGATGGCTTTGGCATACGCTTCTTTGCCGCAAAACCGTGCCGCGAAATGCTGTGCCGGGTTCGCCTTGCCGTTACAATATGCACATTCCGCAGCGGTGAATAGCCGCACGGTGAACTTTGGAGTGCGTACCATCGCCGCCTCGATTCGCGAAATTTGCTCAATATCGGTGCCGATTGATGCCATATTATTCTTTCACACTGGAGATGATGTTGGTAGTAGAGTACCCGCTTAACAAAGGGATAAACTCAACCTCGATGCCACATTCCTGGGTTACCTGCCATTCCGGCAGATTCTCCGGTTGATAGTCACCACCTTTAATATATTTGTTCGGCCTTAATGCTCGCAATAGCTCGATAGCGGTGTCATCATTAAACACTATTACCGCGTCAACGCATGCAAGTGCCGCAATAACCCGCGCCCGGTCAGCCTCGCGGTTCAAAGGTCGATCTTTTCCCTTTAATCGGCGTACCGACGCGTCACTGTTAATTGCTACTATCAATTTATGCCCGCACGACCGCGCCGATTCCAGCGATAATATGTGACCGGCATGCACCAGGTCAAAACAACCGTTAGTCATCGCCGTTACCAATCCCTGGCTCCGCCAAATGCGCACCTGGTCTATTAACAGGTCCATGGTAAATATCTTTCCGCTGGTGAAAACAAACTGATTCAAAATAAAAATCCCCTGTATGATTATAAAGAGTAACAGGAGAAGAGTAAAGAATAAAGTTAGCACAGAATATTTTTCTTTTTATTTTACATCGATTAAATGCTATTACAAATCAAATTCTAAGATAAAAGTCAATATTTAAAATTTCATATTTTGCACTTTATTATTTATAACTCACCCCGAGCTTTATATCGGAATTTATAAAAATAGAAGATATAGAATGTCACGAAAATCATATTAACCATTGTGACAACATATCGAAAAAGCCTATTACTCGTGCAATAACAATTGTATAGCCGTGAAGATTTTTTCGGGGATGATGCTGGTCATACAATGTGTAGTGACACATTCGCGTTTATTGCATGGTATGCAGTCATAATCTGACTTAATAATGATGTTTTTCACTCCATACGGAGCATAACGGCGGGAATCTGACGGGCCAAAAATAGCTGCTACAGGTACTCCCTGGGATGCCGCGATATGCATTGGCCCGGAATCATTAGTAGCTAATACCATGCAATGACGCAAAGCAGACGCCAATTCCAACAGAGACAACTTGCCGGTCAAAACAACTGGTTTAATATCTGTATGACGTAAAATATCGTCTACGATAACAGCGTCCGCCTTGCCGCCAAATAATACTGGTACCATCCCTTCACTATCAATTATTTCGATTAATCTGGCAAAACCTGCTGCTGACCATTTTTTTGTAGTCCAGGTCCCCCCCGGGTTCAATCCGATAATTTTCCGGTCTACCGGGATATTTAATGATGACCATAACTCATCTACTTTTCTATTCGTAAAGTTATCAATATACATATCCAAACCGGCATCATCCAGAAACTCTTCTTTACCCAATGCCGTGATAATACCGCAATACTTCTTAACACTATGAATGTCATATCGCGGTGTCACCGGTAAGTTAAAAAAACTGCGGAAAAGCGGCGCGGAAAATCCAATACGAACTTTATTTGTGGAGAATAACGCGATGATAGATGCCCATTCGACAGCATGTAGATTAATTACCATATCGTAATTATCACGCAATAAAGAACGGCACTTGGTAAAAATATTCAAAAAATTGCTATGGTGGTTTTTTTTATTTATCAGTAATAAATGGTTGATATTCGGGTTGAATCTAATAACATCGGCACATTCTTCAGTTACCATCATTGTAATATCAGCATCAGCATACGCGCGTCGCAATGCCCGTAAAAATGGGGTTGCAAAAAGTATATCGCCAATATGCATAGTATCGGTAACAAGAATTTTCATTAAACCTGAATCCATATTTAACTAATTTTAAAAAATCTCTGATATTATTGGACATTAGACTTGCCTTGCTATAGGAAATCGAGATAAAACACCCCTAAATAAATAAAAAAACCAATCGAACTTTATGCTCAATTGGCGTCTTTTTATTTGTCGCGAGACAGTTTTTCGGAAGGTATCCCTTCCGCACATCGAAACTTATCAGCTCCATGGCACCGCTGCTTGTCTCATTGCCGGTTGCCGGGTTATACTAAACCTCTCTTAATGCAAAATAAGTATAGTTTTTTTATTTAATGTTGTCAAGGGGTGGGCGGATGAGAGGAAGTTTACCTTTTGTAGACTTTTTGTTTTTACATCGATTAATAGGATTAAAAAGATTTAATTTCAATAATTTTATCCTTCAAAATCCTATTCATCGATGTGGAAATAAGGGACCTATGAATGGTGAAATGCTACATCTACAATAGGCATTTTCTCAATCCTCAACCGAACTAACATTGCTGAACAAATACGGGTTCTTGTTATCGCTTTTTACATTATCGATGATTATCGAATCGCCGTCGTCGCAGACTATTAATGGGCCGTCACCGGCATTTTTCAATTTCACATTATGTAGCGCGATGGTTCCGAACTTTCTGGCGTTCAGGAACTCTCTCTTCTCTACACCGTCGCGCAGTTCCAGGGTCACGTTTTCCATCGTTAATTGCAATTGGTGGGCATCGTCGCCAATGGCGATGGATGGTATTTTCAGCCCGGTGGCGATGACGTTCTCAAACTTAATGGTGGTCACCGGTTGCCCGGTTTGCCACAGACCATCGAGGTAGTTGTATTCATACAGCGAGTCGCAATTTTCCGCGGTGCAGTCCTTCACCAGCCAGTTTCCGCTTAGCTTCACCGGGTTTCTGTCTACCGGCGACAGGTGGCAAATGGCGGCGAACATATTGGTGCGACCGCTGACTCGGTGGATATATTCACCCGGCGCCCAGAATCGGCAGTTTTGCAATGTGATATTCATACACCCCAGATGCAGTCCGTTGCAGGAAGCGTTAATCTGGCAGTTGGTAATCTCGAAATTCTCGTTGTCGCTGCCGGCATACGCGTCATCGCCGGTGCGAAAATCGCAGTTTTTCACCACAAAGTCAGTGCAGCGTTGGGTGTGCAATCCGTCGTGACCGCCCAATATCGTGACATTATCCAGTGTCGCGCCAACGCAGTCGTGGCAATAAATCGCCCAGTTGGATGAGCGTACTATTGTAATTCCGCAAATCTCAATCTGGCGGCAATTGGCCAGCAATATGCCATGGGGACCGCGGAAATTCTCCTCGCCTTGCGGGTTAAAACAATCAACGCCATCAATGGTGCCTTCGCCGATAATGCGGAATGACGACAGGTTTTCTCCGGTTATGAACGCCTCTGTCCATGCCCCGGTGCCATAATCAAGACAATTATCGCTCCCCTGCAATACCGCACCTTTATCCAACTGTATGGTCAGCGCGCCGTGAATATGCAACCCGCCGGTGTGGTAAACCCCGGAAGGGAACAGTACCACCCCGTCATTATCCCCCGCCATATCCAACACTCGCTGAATAATAATCGTCTGCAACTGCTCAACATCTGCCGTCACGCCATAATCAATCACATTATATATCAACATAAATCAGCTCCTAAAATTAATCTGGCTAATTGTAGCAAAAAAAGTTGTAGCGATGTAGGATTGGGTTTTATTTTATGTATTGGACCGCAGGCTTCCAGCCTGCCCCCGGCCGCAAGAACAATGGCACGGCGTAATAGAAAAAACAGCGGATAATACCGGGGTCACCGTTAGGAGATGCGTAGGTTGATAAATTGTAAATGGTTGATAAACTTGAACAAAAGATGTAAAACTTTTTAACTTCGATAAATTTGTAACCATGCTTCTTTTTATGATGTGCCGCTTAATTACTACCGGGGAGCAGGCAGGATGCCTGCGGTCCCAGTGGTTTTGTATTGGACCGCAGGCTTCCAGC
>JBIJDE010000225.1:0-7605 GCA_044344305.1 Armatimonadota bacterium | reverse complement strand
CGAAGCGACCATTTTAAGCGTATTTTTTCTTTAAAAGCGAAAAGTACTGTTAATAAAAAAGCAAAAAAAGCATGATTTGAATATATATTTTTCAATTATTAACAATCCAACCCCTTTAGGGGTGTCATGTTAATAGCATTTTATCAATAAATTAAAGCCAGAACCCCTTTAGGGGTGACATGTGAAAAACGTTTTATATCAAGAACCGGAACTGAAATATAGAACCATTTCACATGTCGCCCCTAAAGGGGCTCGATATTCATAAAAATCATCAATTGCTATTAACATATCACCCCTCTGGGGTTGGATTGTATGTTAATTATGGATATTTCTTAATAATGTAAAATACCATTTCAAAAATGTGTACAAGTGTGAGGGCGTTGCCGTGGGTTATGGAATTATTTTTTAGGAATTAAAAATTCCTAAAATGGGAGTTTAGATATGCAGAATACTATTAAACGTCCTTCTCTTTGACTTATTATTTCTTACTGTATTGTGCCGGAGCAGCGCGGAATTTTCCTCCGCAATCCATACTGCAAACGGTAGCGTTATAAGTGTCTACTTTAACAGCCAACAGGTCATCTGCTTTTTTACCGCATACTGAACATGTACCTTTTGTTGCGCCAAAACCTTTTGTTGGAGGAGGCGGAGCTGTTCTCGTTACGGTATAATGATCGCCATAATAGGTAGGATTAGCCTGAAAATTCGTACCACATGATGGACTGCATACAGTAGCTTTATATTCACCATTTTTAACAGCAAGTAAATGATCGGATTTTATTTTGCATACCGAACATGTACCGGAAATGGTACCAAAGCCAACAGTTGACATCGGTTTATCAACAAATTTAGTTTTAGTATTGACTGTAGTTTTTTTACCACAGCCAGTGAATCCTGACGCAAATATTAAAATAAAAGCCATCAATAATACTAAGGTTTTCATGCGATTTCTCCTTCCAAATCAATAATTTCTTGATCATTTTTTATGATGCCATCACTTAATATTATTACTCTGTCGGCTATTTCAAGCGGAAAATTTCCATGAGTGGTAATAACAAGAGTAGCACCATGTTCCCGTACTGGAATAAGTAGTAATTCTATAATTTCTTTGGCAGTCTCGGGGTCGACATCACCAGTAGGTTCATCTGCTAAAATTAGTGTTGGAGTATGCACCAGAGTACGTGCGATTGCCACCCGCTGCTGTTGCCCCATACTCATTTCCGCTGGCAAGTTATCCTGTTGTGCGGTTAATCCTAATTGTTCTAATAAAGCCGTAATTTTTTCTGCGCGTTCTGATATTAGCATGCCAGTATGTAATAGCGCGGCTTCAATATTCTCAAATGCTGTCCATGATGGCAACAGGTTAAAATTCTGAAAAATTATCCCGATTTTGTTGCGGCGCAGGTTTGCCAGTTTTTCATTATCTAATGACTGCAATTCCTCTCCGTCCAGATTGATACTGCCGGATGTTGGTCGATCTAACCCGGCAAGCAAAGTTAATAATGTCGTTTTCCCACATCCGCTTCTACCGGTGATGATGACTATCTCGCCAGCATTAACGGTCAGATTGATATCACGCAATATTGAAACTTCCTGTCCTTTGCGTCCAATGTAGCTTTTTGTAACATGATCGCATTTTAGCAGTAATTTCGATGTCGATTCTTTTGGTGTGTAAATAATCTCGCTCATTTTATCATCCTTATTATAATTGTCTCAAAGCGTCGGCAGGTGATTGATTAGCTGCATAACGAGCAGGCAATATGCCGGCGATTGCACCACCCAACAGGGATAGTGCCAGACCTGAAACGAAAACCAGTGGAGAAAGAGCAACAACCATTGATTCCGTACCGCCTAATATATATTGTGCCGGAATAAGTAATAATATTAACAATGCGATAATACACCCGGCGACACCACCAATTAATGCTTGCAGCATTGATTCTGTCAGTATCTGCTCTACCACCACACGGTTTGTCCATCCAATCGCTTTCATTATCCCTATGTCACGTCGTCGTTCAATTACCGATGCCCATTGCGAACGCAGGGCAAGCGAAACTGTAGCAAGGCACAGCAATATCGCTAACAGCCAAACCGATTTTTCATTCATTCCCATCACAGTTGCTGCTGGTTTCCAACATGCATAACTGGATATTACCAGATCAGGAATTACCGATTGCACCTCTTTCATGGCTTCTTTCTGTAATTTTGAGCTTTTTACCTCAACCAGCACAATATTCATTTCATTTTTCAAAGGCACTACTGTTCTACGGCTGATGACTTTTTCAGCCTCATCAAAATGCATGTAAACATCTGCTTTTGCCGGACGAATACCGGGATTTACCACCCCAATAATAGTAAAAGGCACTCCGGCTATATTAATGATATCATTTGCATGCTTGTCTTTATTGATTGAGTATGCCTGCTCCAACATTACCATTTTTTTATCATTTGCAGTAAGGAAACGCCCTTCAACAATATCGCTTTCCGCACAACAGGTTGTAGCAACAGCCTTGCTTTGCGGATCAAATCCGCCAACAACAAATTGGTGACCATCTTGTGGATCCATAAATCGAAATGATAAATAGGCAGAGGCATCTTTTACTGCTGGAAGTTTTTTTATATCAGGAATCCATACACTACTTAACATTTTCGTTTTTACACCATTTGCGACAAAACCTTCACGTTTCGAATCCTTAGTATTTTCAAAGCAATGACCGGTCTGTCCTTTGTTACATTTGGTGAGTGAATTAAAGGCAATAAAATGTGTACCAGTTGAGGTTAACACCTGACCTGCAGTATCACGGGAGAAAAACAACACTGAAACCAATACCACCATAGCGGTGACCGCCAGTGTATAGCCAATAATATTTGCAATGGTTCGATTTCGTCTACGCGTTAATTCGCGAATAGCGCATTTCATTGTATCATTCATAATATATAACTCTTCATCACTTTAATACTGGATATTTTTAAACTATATGAAATTTTACCGCATGAAATCAAAGAACGCAATTTTTTTTGCTCTTTGCGCTCATGCGGTAAGTTGTCCTATTCTTAGTGACCAAAACTGAAATGTTATATTAATTGCTCTTTCTTTACCGGTACGCTAATTCGTGGCTATAATCAAGGTATAGTTTAACTGCTTCCGGTGGGACGTTCCAGGGAATATGGTTGCCGACGCACATGAAGTAGCCGCCGCTCATTTTTGAGGTTTCCACCATCGATTCCACCATTGCTCGTATTTCTGCCGGGTTGTTGCGCATTAATATGCGGTTGTCGCCCTCGCCAGCGAGTACCGGGTTATCGTATCTTTTAGCGACGGATTTGAAGTCGGTGTATGGTTCGGTGACGAAACCGCGGGCTCCACATGCCATAACGTTATCAACATAATCGTCCAATCGTCCATCTACCATGAAGATAACTTCTTTACCGGCATCTTTCAAAATGCTCCAGTATTCCTCGTAGCGGGGGAAGATATATTTATTCATCCATTTGGGTGAGCATACTGGACCGCGGGAAGTGACGATATCATCGTGGCAGGTAACAAAATTAATCGGCAGCCGTGAAAACGCGCGAAAAACCCGCCGGTTAATCTCCGCAAATTCATCCATAACCGGTTCAAATTCATCCAGTAGGCAAACCTCCAGGAATAGCTCCCACCCGAAGGTAAGCATTGGCCACATGAACATGGTGTTGTAAAACCAGGTGCCGGCACTGCTGCCTTCCGGTGCTTTATCACCCCATTCAACCGGGTAATGTTTGCGGTATTGTTGATAAATAGCTTCCTCGCTGCTGAAATCCTGCGCCATCACCACAAATTCCCAATCGCTGAAATCCGCTTTTGCCAATGGGCTGAAATTCAATACATCATCAACGGTTTTAAATATCGCTTCGCCATGCTCCCATGTGCCTGTTTCGTTGTCACCCCACCGTACGGTATGGCGTTCCATGTCTGCACTGGGACTGTCGCTGTCACCGCTCAAGCGTGGACGCGGACGCGGTTCATCGGTTTCCGGCACGCCCAACCCCAACATTGGATACATCTCCTGTAACCGTTGTCGGCACTGTTTTGGATGGTCGTAATAATCAATTCCAGTCAGATAAGTTTCGGCATCTGGATTTGACCAGTGCTCATAATGTGTAACTTTATGCGGTCCACGACCCATGTATGTCTCAAAAAATGCATCACCCATAATTAAAATACCCCTCGGTAATCCGCTATACTTTGTTGTAGCAAAGTATAGCACAACTGATTTATGGAATAACAGCTATTTTTCGATATTTAGAGAATATTGTATACAAATCGGGCAAGATTAGCAGGTAAGTGGATATAACGTTAATCAGATAACAATACAACCGAACAAAAAAGTCCAGTTAATCAATACGTTTGGCTATCGTAAATGCCCACCATGGACCACGGGTATGTTGAAATGTTGCTTCCCAGTACCAGTTGGATACATCACTCCATGAATTGCCATCATTGTCGATGATTATTTCCTGTACCTGCAATGATTCATCATTCTTTTTCGCAGTGAAGGTGTTCCATACTCTATTGCGTGTATCGCGGATTAATTGGCTGGTTGCCACATGGTAGCCGATACCGCGAAAACAATCTGCCGCCGGGTGCAGTGTTCGCGTCTCGCGGGTTACCCAGCGAATGATTATTTCGCGTTTACCATCGCTGAATCGTCCCGTTTTGCCGGGGAAATCCTGCTCAAAGCTTTTTTCACGTTCAGTTGACGGTAATAATGTAATAGGTGTGCCATCAAAAGAAGTCGGCCAACCGGGGAATGTAGAATTATTTTGCGGTACCGGTAATGGGTTGAAAAACGGAACCAGAGCGGAGAATATGCAGGCTATGATGAGAAGAATTATTTCGCGCATGTTTCTCTCCTGTGCAACCATTGAATGTACCAGCAGATTGCAATTGCGGTGAAAATGAATACTATTATTCCGGTACCATCATGCCACATTGGCGGCAGTTTTAATATTCCAGCCTCGGGGTAAAAAAGTGCTGACGCCCGCAAGGCATTTCCCAAGATAACCAGCACCACAGTGCCGATAATGGACAGAATGCTTTTGTACCAGCCAAACCGGAAATATGTAATCATAACACAGGCAATGAATATGCCGGTCCAAAGCATTTTCACACCGCTACAGGGAGCATCAACAACGATTAAGTCGTTTCCCCATCTTAATGCGGTACCTTCTACAGTTACAGAAATACCAGCAAAACCCAACAGCAACTTGTCAATATTAGCTACCAAAGAACGCATTGGGAAACCGAGATAAAACTGTAACGAAGATATGACCGGCAATGACAGGTAAAATAATCCGCATATTCCCGGTTGCAGGTAACAGCCAAACCTGAATATACTAATCGTTGATGCCAGTGCGGTCATCAATAAAACAGCACGTGCCAGGGGAAATAAAGTGTGATAATTGGCAGCATAATACAACATTAAAAAAGTTAGCAGCAAAAACGAGTAGCGCGGAAGTTTTGCTGTAGGCTTTGCCATGATGGCAATTATCACAGCGGCGATTAATGCCAGCAATCCATAAAATTCATCTGGATCAGTGGCGATACGGCTGGCGTACCAGTGCCAACTTGCCCATCCGCCAATTATTTCCGCCGTTATACACCAGAATAATGGTGCACTTATAAAACGGCGCATCTTTTCTTCCTCTTCCATGCGAAATATCCAAGGACTGCCGCCGCTATAATTATCAGCATCCATTCTTCCGGTTCTGGTACTGTGGGTACGGTACCAGGTGCTACCGGCTCTAAACCGTTATCTTTATACTGTTGCTTGGTCTCCAGCACTACCGCACCAGTGACAGGGGTTACTAATTGATATCGTCTGGCAATAGCAATTGCCGATTCAATATTCTTGCTGTCACCTTTAACGTAAAATTCCTGTGCTTGATCTTTTGCCCACAAACGTGATAAATGCTCTGAGGTTTCTTTGCTATTTTTGCGGTCTGTCCATTCTGATGATTTCAGGCGTGTTCTTTTTACTTTCAAATGTGGTTCGCCATTAAACTCAGCCAAAACCCGGGCGATATCATCATCCAATGTGCCTATCCGCAATGTGTTATATACATTGGTACGGTCATCAAAATCTTTTAATATCACATTGTCACCACTGACCGCATCCATTGAATATAACTTGACTCTTTCCTTGCGACGATCCCAGTATTGCAGAAGATTTGTGGTATCTGAGATTGCCACTGGTTGCGGTCCGTGAATCCACAATATTGCTCCGGATGGTTTTGCTGCCGCAATATTCCATGCACTTACAAGTGCTGGTACATTATCCGTACCACCGACACATTTTATGTTGTTTATTGTTGCTGCTGCTTGTGCGCATTTTGCCGGTGTCGCTGTCTGTACTGGTACAATAGTCTTTTCATTATCGCCAGCCAGAATTACTGTAAACTCTACCCCTTCTGGTAGTTTGGCAATCGCTTTTGATATTGCTGCAACACTATCCTTCATACACAGTGAACCATCGATTACAATTGCAAGACGTTGTCCCCAGCGATTTATAGATAGATTAGATAGATAGAAACTTTCCTGAATAACAGAATTTTTCGGGTCAATGGAATCAGGTGTCCAAGCAGAGATTACTGCGCTGTTCCTGTCAAATTCTATAATTTTCGCTATCCTGGTAAAGCTGTTTTCAGGGACTTTTCCGCGTAGCACATAGATTCCCGTGCTGGTTTTTTCAATGGGAATATTTAATAGTGATGCTGCTTTCCCTTTGCTTTCTATCCATATTGTTCGTTGTAATGAATCCCTGGTAACAAAGTTTTGGTCTATGACATTGGGCATTACTAATTTCCCTGTTGATATAGATTCAAGCAGCAGTGGGGCAGTTATTCCAATCCGTATCTTCATTGATCCATTAGGTGGTACCGGAAAGCACTGGACTGATACGCGGTCAGTACCATTTGTTGTTACCAGTACCGGGTCGCGCTCTTGTGATACGATTTCATCATACGCTTTTTCTACGCGTCTGCGGGCAGCGAATGCCGCCTCGCGCTCTTCACCATTTATCCATAATGTCAATCTGGAAACCACTGCTCCCGGCGGCAAGGCTACCAGCATTTTCGCTTCCTGGTTTGATGACGTTGTGTTTTTAAATGAAATGGTCCATTGCATATATGCCAAAGCGGCATCAGCATCAACAGAACCATCTATTGTCGAGGAGTCCATGGATAAACCGGAAATAATCTTTTCTGATTCATTTCTATTTCCAAATCCGTCTGGGTCTAAGTCGAAAGATAAAAAACCGCCTCTGTCGAGATTTACCGGTGCAGGAGCATTATCAAAAGTCTCGCCTTCGACGCGATAATAAATATTTCGCACATCATCAGTGGTCAGGTTATTGCCAGCATTCGATAACGTGCTGATAATACCGTTTCCTGAAGATGCCCGTTGATAGCAACGGCGCAACATAACCTCTTTGTTACCAGACTTACGCAGCCATTTTAATGCTTTTTCGCTATTTACCGTGCCGGCGGAGATAACATCCTGCATACTTCTCATAGTCAAAACGCTGTGCAGTTCAAGAGATGCCATTACTAATATAGCAATAATTA
>JBIJDE010000224.1:0-7626 GCA_044344305.1 Armatimonadota bacterium | reverse complement strand
AAGGAAGTTTAACCGGACTAAATTGACTATAGAAATGATTCCGATTCCCTGGTTGATGATTTTTACGGCAATAAAACCGCTAATTGCAAGAAATGCAATTGAGACGGCTTGTGAATTGGCACCAATCCATAATGTACGAACAAGGAATGTTATTGCGATAGCGATGACAATCAATCCAATAATCATTAACGCGTATGATAATTTTTTTATATCTTCGGGTAAGGTTTTATCTTCGCGAATAATATTTTGATATTCCATCTTGGTAATAACTTCAGATGTTGATTGTACAGTATGTCCACATAAGATACATACTCCACTTTCTCGTTCAACAGAGCTTATTAAGTTTGCGCCGCATAGGGTGCATTTAGACATTATTATCTCCAATTACCAGATTTCGCATCGTATAATGCGATGATTTCCTGTGTCTGCAATGTATAGTTCGCCTGTTTTAGATATAACCACAGAGTTTGGATTCATTAAAGAACCTGATTTACATTCTCGACCATTCCAAATGTAAACACTATTGCCATCAATATTAAATTTCTGCAATCTGTTATTACCCGCTTCACATACAATTAAACCATCATCGATATCAAAAACTAAACCACTCGGTTGTCCTAATTCGCCAGCACCTGTGCCGGCTTTACCTATTTTCTGCAATAATTTACCTGTATTATCGTATATCAAGATTCTGTGGTTCCAAGTGTCTGATAGAGCGATAATTCCATCTTTTCTGATAGCAACTCCACCAGGGCGATTTAATTTAATATCAGTATTAGTCAAAAATGTCAGTGGACGTATTCTGCCTATTGATGTAAATGATGTAAAACGGTTATTTCCGGTATCCGCTACATAGATATTATTTGTACTGTCTATTGTTAATCCTGAAGGTGCATTTAGTTGCATTACACCAGCACCCCGAGTACATATAGAAAATAATAAAGCGGCATTGCTGCTAAATTTTTGAAGCCTGTTATTTCCCTTGTCAGTTATATAAATACAATGGTTTTTATCTAAAGCTATTCCCGACGGTGATTTGAATCTTCCAGGTTCAGCACCTTCTGCACCAATCGCGTCAACTCCACCTTCTGCAGTAATGCGTTGAATACGGTTGTTGAGTGTGTCGGCGACATATATAGTATCGTCATTGTCGATAGCAATTCCTTGTGGCGCATAGAATTGCCCTATTTCTGAACCACGCTCCCCAATTATTTCAATCGGTTTTATTGTTGAACGATTTCCAGCAGGACGAACTTTGATGGATTCTGTTAAAACAGGGTTATCAATACTTTCCTGACTTTGAGCCGCCCAACCTGATATTTCTATGAATTTATAACGATTATCTGTCATCTGACTTATTATACCCTTCTGGGGCATAGTCATTCAACTTGTGAAGATATTTCATTTATCATCTATAACTAATCGACGCATTTTCCAATCATCTTTGGCTGCATATTTTTTAATTCCATTCACTATTCCTTCTGCTGCTGACTGGCGAAATCCTGGGGTGAGAAGTAATGCTTCTTCTCGGTAATTGTTAATATATGCTAATTCCAATAAAACTGATGGCATTGTCGTTTTGCGTGTTACATAAAAATGCATTAAATGAATACCGCTATCTTTCAGGTTTAATGATTTGTTTAATTCTTCATGCATTACACCTGCGAGTATCGCACTCCATTCATGGGTGAAATATGTTTGAGTGCCAGCGCCACTATTTCTTTTTCCAGAAGAATTACAATGTACAGACACGAAAATATCAGCGTTTACTGATGATGCGTAGATAGTTCTTTCGCTTAGTTCCAACCTTACATCTTTATCGCGTGTTAAAAATACCGATACTTTTTCTTGACGAAGTAATTTGGCTACCCGAAGCATTACGTCGAGATTGATACTTTTCTCAAGAGTTTGACGATATCCTACGGCACCAGATTGATTGCCACCGTGTCCCGGGTCGAGTACCACGCGCATATCTTGAATCGTAAACTTGCCCAAGGATATTATTATGCCGTTATTACCACGTCTAACCAGATATCCGGCGTTTTGATCGCATTTTATTTGGATTATTGCATTTTTCTCTTTCTTTTCAACTTGGATAGATTTAATAATATCGCCAGAAGCGATGCTGATTGGGGCAGGTATATCAACAACATCTGGAATAATTAATGTTAAAATATTTTCAGAATTATTATAGCTTGCTGTCACCCGCGGTTTATTATCTGTAGTTATCGAAACATCTGACCTGTTTTCAGATTTTTTTGTATATGTAATGTCAGTAATATTTAATGGTTGATTCTCAACAACTGGGTTTAAAATATCTATTATAGATGGAATAATCGGTGGCTTTACAATATTAATGGACTTAATATTTATTGTTAATAGTTGTCCGTTCTCGGATATAACTGGTTTAACATCTGCAACACCAGTTAGGTCAATAACAAGTCGAGTGATTGGTGGTGAAACGGAAAATTGAGACGCTCGCATCCGGGCTACTGTAGATTCATCAACTGCAATTTGCTGTTCTTCGTATCCAAGAGATACTCCCTTTAAATTATAAAAATATCTGGGAGTGCCATACTCGCCGGTGCCTTTAATGTACCCGCTGCTATATGATATTGGCGCGGTACTTCTGACTGTTATCGCTGTACCATTACCCAGTGGTTCATATCCTAATGTTACGATAGGTGATATAGATAAAGAATGTGAAGCCGAATCAAAAGAGACATTTACATTTAAATATGATGAAAGCGCGCGCATTGGTAAATAGATAATATTATCAATTAGTCTCGGAGGATTAGAAAGTACAATAGGTTTTTCATTAAATATTGCATTAACCTTATCATTCTGCATGGTTAAGACACCATTAGGAGTCATTAAAACAATATTGTCGTTATCTATAGATGCAGGAGAGCCAATCATGAATAAAGAGTTCATTACAGGGGCAAATATTTCTTGTTTTTCAATTATTATGGGGGATGGAGCAGGCGAATTAACACCTGCCATCACAAAAACATCAGCAAATATCATTGAGACGGAGAGAACCAATATGCTAAATATGACAATTAGTCGTGCTATAATGACATGGCCCCCAAATCTAAAGTAAGTTTACCACTCAATTAACCACAGGTAAACAATTCCACATATTTTAAATTATTATTTATCATCTTCATCATTAAACCTAAATTTTCTTTTTAATTGTGCAATTCTATGCCGACGTTCAATTTCACGAAAAATTCGTATGAATATGTTTGGATTTGACTTTGAATTGCTCTTTTTTGATTTATTTTGAAATAAATATTGATAATTTACAAATAACCACGCAAAAAATACTGACCCTAACGCGAAAAGTCCAGCAATAATTTGCAGATTTCTAATTTCTGCTTGTGGTGCGTTCATGAAATATTCTAACAAAACAGTAATTAGTGCCATGATTTTTGACGGAATAGGAATCATCCAAAAGTTTATTCGTTCATGTGGGTACATGAATGCCCATGCAACGATGACACCACTTACTAATTTCCACGGGTTGGCTAATGGTTGAATACCGTAACCGAAAAATATTGCTCCTGCTTCAAAAAAAACTGCTCCAAATAAAGACGTAATAATGAGGAAAATAATAAATTTCTTGCTACCCCAGGCATCTTCTAATGATTTACCGGTGAAATATAACGCTAAAGCCGCAAATAATGTTTGAATTATATCGAGAGAAACGAGAGAATATGTAATGAATGCAGTTGGAATAGTTGGGTCAGTTGATATTCCAATGTATTTTTCTATGGGGAAGCTACCATAGTGTAAAATTAGAAAACTAATCCAGCAAATCATTATACCTATAGTGACTGGGGATTCAAATCTCTTTAGTGGTTTAGTGTCTTTATAATATGGTCTCATTTATTTCCTTTTACCAGTCTTCCGGTAACAAATGGTATGGAATCTCATCTTTCATGGTTTGCAACATGTTAAATATTAATGGGCAGTCACGCGCATAATCAAGTACACTCCACATTCTCATGCGGATTTCTCCTTTTTGTACGTGAGGATATTCACGGCAAACTTGCGGGCGTGCTTCGTAGACTGAACATTTATTGTCGCATAAAAACTGACAAGGACGATTATTAAATGCAATTTTAGTTTCATTACCTGGCATGGTATGCTTTTTAATAAATTCACCATTACTAATATTTAAAAATTGGCTGAGTTTATCGATATCAGTATCGAGTAATTCTATCTCATAAATACGGCAACAATTGCCACAAACGGTACAATCGACTTCATTTAACATTCGTTTAAAAATATCTTGAACGGAATTATCAAGTTTACCGTTGCTCCATTTTAATCGATATTTAATGAATTGACGATACTTGCAATTATAGTCTTCATCTTTATGGGATATTTCATTTATTTCTTTTATATCAGAGATTATTTGCATATTGACAGGTAAACGCTCTTTAGTATTGAATTTATATAGATATGAGCATTACCGACAATATTATACACGTCACAACCCCGTTAACGAAAGAGGCGGCACTTTCCTTAAGAGCTGGTCAACAAGTTTTGATAACAGGAATTATATTGACTGGACGTGATGCAGCCCATAAAAGATTGATTACGTCATTAGATAATGGCGATGAGTTACCTGTTGATTTGAATGGAATGATAATATATTATGTTGGTCCAACTCCAGCACCGGTAGGACGTCCTATAGGTTCTGCGGGTCCTACTACAAGTGGCAGAATGGATGCATATGCACCACGATTAATAAAAGAGAAAGGATTGCGCGGAATGATAGGGAAGGGCAAGCGTAACTCAGAAGTACAATCAGTGTGTCAAAGTAATAGTGCGATATATTTCGGTGCAATCGGTGGTTTGGGGGCTTTGTTGGGGAAATGTGTTGAAGCCGCTGAAATAGTAGCATATGAAGATTTAGGTCCAGAAGCAATTTATAAATTAACTGTTAAAGATTTTCCTGCAGTTGTAATAAATGATTGTCATGGTGGTGACGGTTATGAATTAGGACGCCATACATATGAAAAGAAGGCACAATGAAAAGTACAATATTGAAATCATTCTGTAGTTGTTTATTCTGTTTTATTTTTATCTTGCCATGTTTTGCTACTTGGCAAGGTGGCAAAGGTGATGGTAATAATTTCTATAAAGACGTGAAAACACCTCAAGATATGGCATTAGTATGGAAAATGTCCCTGAATAAAGATACCACAATTTTACCCGGCAACATTGTATCATCTGGTGATATCGCAATAACACAGGTAGGTACTCGTATTGTTGGTTTTAATTCAGAGACGGGTGAAGTGAAGTGGTATCGTGATGTAGATGATAAAGCTGTAGATAATCTGTTTATTTTGAATAATATGGTTATATCAGCCCAGTTATCTGGTCAGGTATCTGCTTTGAAGCCAGATAATGGTGAAATTATTTGGAATTGTAAATTATCTGGTGGGATAGTTTGTGGTGCTACTATCGGTGAAAAAACATTGTTTTTTGCGGCAGGGAATAGAAATCTTGATGCAGTTGACATTGCAACAGGAAAATTAGTCGCATCGGTTGATACTAAATCTACAATAAAATCATCTCCTATTTTAATGGGCAGTTCAATTGTTCTGGCTTATGTTAATGGTCAAATGTCCCGAATTGAGAATGGAATTCAAAAATGGTCAGCAGAAATAGATGGAATGCCTCGATTTGAAACTCAGCCTATATCAGATGGTAAAGTAATAATTTTAACATCAGGCAATCGTGTCATAGCCGTAAATCCTTACGATAATCAAAAACCCGTTAAATGGGAATCTGTAATAAATGGTGCATTTTCCTCTATGTCAATGGATGACCAGGCATTGTATATAACATCTGCTGATGGACGAATATATTGTAAAGATATTAGTACAGGGTTAAATAAATGGAAAAAATCAGTTCGGACTGAAGCTGATGGAGCATTCCGTTTACCATTAGGTGCGAGCGCATCGGCAGTAATAATGGGTGGCAATCTATTTGTTCGTATGCAATATGGTGTGCTTGCTTTTTATGATAAGTTTACTATGGAATCGATCTGGACTTACCGAATTCGTAGTCGTGATAATTCACCAGCTTTAAGTAATTTATCGATGATGTTACCAGCAATTGATAATGATTCTTTGTTTTTCGCATCAACAGATGGCAATATATTTAAACTATCCGCAGGAGCATTTGATAATGATCCACCTATATTTTCTGGAATAAGACCAGATATATCAAAAAATGGAATAGTTAAAGAGATGCCCGTGAGTTATTTAGGTGCAGTTATAGATGATGAAGGCGTTGGGTTAGCGCGTGATACAATAACTTTAATATTTGACCGCACAGATTTTTCTCGTAATGTTTCTATTGATGATAAAACTGGATATGCTTATATTGCTCTTGATCCTGCTAAACCAATACCAGCAGGGCAACACCGTATGGTGATGACTGCAAAAGATAACCGAGGAAATATGGAAATAATGAAAATTGATTTTGTAACAGGGGTACCTGCTGATACAACTATATTTCCTGTATCTATCGGCGGTGAGGTTTTACCTGTTCAACCGACTGTAACTACAAAATCTATAATTTCATTTAAAAATGATTCTGGTGAAACTTTGCATATCGTTGGTGATGATGATATATTATCATCTGTAGCTACATTCCCAGAAGGAATAGAGCCAGGTGCATCATGGATATGGATAGTTCCTGTAGATTGTGCTGATGGCGCAAGACTGCGATATCGCGTTATTCGCGAAAAGGATAAAACGGAATATGCTACCGCAGGGGTTGTGGTAGTTAA
This sequence comes from Armatimonadota bacterium, assembly GCA_044344305.1. Lineage (GTDB taxonomy): Bacteria > Armatimonadota > Hebobacteria > CAIYQO01 > CAIYQO01 > JBAXQQ01. Next base: position 812 of record JBIJDE010000224.1, on the reverse strand, counting down.
GGCAGGGATATGAATTTAGATACCTTGGCTCTGAGAATTGAGTGGCTATCAAATCTATTAAAGCAATATGGTAAAGTAGCAATCGGATTTTCAGGTGGAACTGATAGCTCATATTTATTATCATTAGCTGTTGATTCTTTAGGATCTGATAATGTTCTTGCCGCTATTGTAATTTCTCCAGCCATGCTAATATCAGAAATAGAACGTGCACGGTCAATTGCAAAAGATTTAAATATAAAGTTATTAGAGTTGCCTCCAGTTGAGTTTGAATGTGAAGATTTTCTTAAAAATGATAGTTTACGTTGCTACTATTGTAAAAGAGCAAGATTTTCTTTTTTGGTTGATGAAGCTAAAAGACGTGGTTTTATGACTGTTATCGATGGCACTAATGCTGATGATAGTAATGATTATCGACCAGGTGAAAAAGCAATTCATGAACTGGGTGTGATTTCACCTTTGAAAAAATATGGGATAACTAAAGAAGAAATTCGCATATTATCCCAAGATCGTGGTTTGATTAGCTGGAATGCTAATTCTGAAGCGTGTCTCGCAACACGTTTAGCAACTGGCATGAGAATTACTAATGATGCGTTACGAAATATTGAAACAGCAGAGAATATTTTACGTGAAAAAGGTATGCGATTAGTACGTGTTAGAGTGCATGGCAACACAGCTCGAATTGAAGTGCTACCAGATGATATTCCTTGTCTGATATCTTTAGAATACCGTCAGGAGATTTCTTCTAAGTTTCACGAATTGGGATATAAGTTTGTGTCTGTTGATTTAGATGGGTATAGAATGGGCAGTATGAA
>JBIJDE010000373.1:0-5177 GCA_044344305.1 Armatimonadota bacterium | reverse complement strand
TGATCAATTTGAATTATCGAATATGTAATCATGTGAATCGTATTTCAGACCAAAAAGAAGTAAAATATGATACAACAATCAGATTGGTTAATTGAGAATAAAATAGACGGTACTCTGCTGTGTTTAATTCCTGGCGGTACTTTTCAGGCAGGATGCTCAGATTCAGATGCTGGAGGTGGTACTTCATTTCCGGTAATCCTGCCGCCTTATTATCTGGCATTGCATGCTGTAACGAATGCTCAGTACGCCCGGTTCCTGACAGCGCGTCAACCTGATAAGGCTGATTTGAAAAAGTGGATATTGTTTGACTCAAATTGTTTTGTACGTCAATTGGGTAATGATTATGAGTGTTTTGGTGAAAAGGCTGATCACCCGGTAGTTTGGGTATCATGGTATGGCGCTGACGCATATTGCAAGTGGGCAGGTTTACGCTTGCCAACTGAGTTGGAGTGGGAGAAGGGAGCGTGTGGTGTAGACGGCCGTGTTTTCCCATGGGGTAATGCCTGGGAGAACGGCAAACATTGCCGATGGGATAAGAATAGAGGAAGTGAAAGGACATGTGGTGCATGGAATTATCCAGACGGCAGCAGCACGTGGGGTCTTTACCAGATGTCTGGCAATGTATGGGAGTGGTGTATGGATTGGTATGACAGTAATGCTTATACCGGTTATAAGGTTGGCAATTTGACTTCGACTTCCAGTGGTAGCGCTCGTGTGTTGCGCGGGGGTTCGTGGGGTTACGATGGCGTTATCAGCTTTCGTTGTTCTTGCCGTGACAGCTGCGACCCATCGCTCCGTTACGGCGACCACGGCTTTCGTTGTGCCGGTACCGTAAATAGAAGATATAAAATTTAAGGAGAGAAGAGAGAATCTTTGTCTGAACCACGATTATGGGGATTTTTGGATTACAGGATTTTGTTATATTATTAATTTGTGGTTAATGTGAATTATGGTTCAGACAACGGAAAAGTAAAGAAGAGAGAAAATTGGGAGAAAAGAGAGAAATTTTGTCACACGTAGCGCAGTCGGCACGGAAAAAATGAAAGAGGTGTTCGAATGTTAAATATTCATGCTATAATGCCTCGCAGCCGGGCAAATGGTCCTGGCACACGCTTTGTCATCTGGACGCAAGGATGCGCGCGAAGGTGCCCGGGATGCTTTAATCCGACGACGCACGCACATGAACCACATCAACTTATCAGTGTAGACGAAATGTTTGATAAAATAATGGCAGATAGCACGACCATCGAAGGTATCAGCATCAGCGGTGGTGAACCACTGGAACAAGCAGATGCTATATTTAAATTGCTTACTCGTATACGCCAGGAAACTTCACTTTCTACGTTATTCTTCACAGGCTACACTTACGATGAAATAACGGCAAACCCGGTCCATTCTGCAATACTCCCGCTAATAGACGTCCTTATTGCCGGTCCCTACGATGAAACACAACGCCAGTCGTCCAGCCTACTCGGTTCCAAAAACCAGCAAATCTATCTGTTGACTAACCGTTACACCCGCACCCAACTCGAATATGTCCCGCCGACCGAAGTACATATAACACCAGACGGTCAAATAATAATCAGTGGCATAAATCCACAGCATTTAAATAGTGAATAATTAAATAAAGAATTACTGGCTTTTCCCGTGTTGACTGACTTTATTAATGCTCATTGAACCGAATTACGATATATAGAGGTTATCAGGATTATATTTCTGTTGTTTTTATGACATTCATAAAACTGTTGTTTTTCCCGTGTTGCCTGACTTTATTAATGATAGAATAATCCCAATGTAATGTTGGGGAGTATAAATTATTCTTTCTTTATTTTATAGTCTTCTTCTTGAAAATGTTTTAAACATATCTCTGCCATTATACATATAAAAGCCTCTGGAAAAACCATTTTAATATCTTCTATAGGTGTTCCTTTGACTGTTCGTTCACCGGTCTTTCGATTAATTGTTATTTCGATAGTGTGAGTTTCTATCATAATTTGATACCTTTACCTTGTAAGTTATCTTAATTATACTGCTAAAACAGGCTTTTAATAAGTGGTGTATAGCCTGAATATACCGAAAACTCATTTTAGAATTTTTCCAGTGTTGACTGACTTTATTATTGTTAACTGAATCGAATCATTGTTAATAACGAGGTGATTTCAAATGATTTGAAATATGTGATAGACATGGTATAATAATTCTTGATAGGGGTAATATTCATCCGCAAGATAACGGATATTTCACGGTAAGAATAAGTTAGGAGGTTTTATTATGCAGGGTTCTGATTTTCAAGATGAGCATCAACAAGTTGAGGGAACATCGTCACCTATACGACGTTCATGGGTGCCGGGATTTCGCACAGGGGTAAAGTGGAAAAAAAATATCGCTGCTATAATATATTTCTTCTTTTTCATGATATTATTTGCGATCACGTTTTCTACGTCATTATGGCAAAATAAAATTGCATCATACACTCTATTCCTGTCATTAACAATTCCAATTTTTGCATTTACGACAAATTTATTAGGATTGAAAGACTACCTTTGTCCACCTTCAAAACGAACATTTATCAGAATATTTTGTTGGTATATCGTATTGATAACCATTAGTGGTATTGGTGCAGGTATATCATCGTCATACCTTGCATCACATCCTTCTTATCAGAATGATCAGGTGGTGAATAATGATGCCGTAAATCAGCAACAAGGAAATGAAGTTAAAACACTGCAACAGAAGGAAGCCAGTGTGCAGGTGCAGCCTTTAGTTTATAAAATACACTCAACACCGCTTCCTCGTTGGTCGCAACCAGGAAAAGCAAATAATTTATTATATTCTTTGAATGAATATACTTTTGTTGGCCCAGTTAAGAAAGTTACAAAAGTGAAGATAAACAAAGGAAAACGTGAAATTCAGAAGGTGTTAACATATCGACAAGATGGGAAACTTTTAGGCATAGATAAATATTATCATGAAGCAATCACTTCACATGATAGTTTTACCTATGATCAGCATGGTAATCTTGCACAATACGACCATTATTTGGAACCAAAGCATCAATTAAGTGAACATATCGAGTGTAAATATAACATGAGTAGTGATCTATACGAAATTACTCAAGTTTATTATTCTACTAATGAGAAATCGACATTAACCTATAATTGCGAATATTCACCGGATGGTTGGCTAAATAAGGAACAACTTCAAGTTACTCAAGGTAATAACCAAGGGGCAATGGATGGTGTCTCATCTTATAAAAATGAGTTTTTGTGGAAAAAATCTGGTCAGACAATCACATGTACGCCTAAGAAAACAAATACAGAATTGACGGATAAATCGATAATTTTTCATATTAATAAAGCGGGGAAGGTCGAGACAATTGAGAGAAATACAAAAGACGGGAAAACGGTGTGGACTTTATATCCTAATGGTCAACAGAAGAGTTTTATTAGTGATAGCTCTGAAGAACATTTAGAGTTCAATAATGATAATAATGGCGTAATGATTAATCTCCAAATGAAATACAAAAAACAACCACAAAGTAACGATGAGTTTCTTGGGTGGAATAAAGTATGGAATATAACATATGACCAATTTGGAAATATGATAAAATCTGTTGAAAAATCTATCTTTCTATTGCCAGATGGACAACTGACGAACTCTACAGAAGTTAATTTACAAGACATTGAGTATTACGAGAATAAAGTGCCAAAAGTTATGGTGAAAAATCCTGAGAGCATAGATAATGTATCAACAAAACCTCTTGTCACAATAGGAAGACGCAATGAAAGTTATGAATCGCTTCTACGCAGAGCATACCCCAATTATCGCAAAGCTGATATTGATGAAGATGCATCAAGTCCAAGTGGACATTCCATTTACATGAATGTTACATTGAAAAATGGTAAAAGGGTGACAATTGATATGGAGTTTATGGTAGATCCGCAAGATTCTGATAAACCTACCAGCGACCAAAATGGACATTATGAACTTTTAGTTGAGTAAGATAACTAATTGATCAGGATGTAGTTGTATATTTGAACATGAAATAACACTTATTAATTGTAAGGATTATTTTCCCGTGTTGACTGACTATATATAATGTCTTTGAGATTTGGCTTGCTATAATGTGGCACATGAGATATATGTAGAGTGATAATGATTACACGGTAACTATGCTTTTTAATAAGATTTTTTTAGATTTAATACTATTGACATTAAAACATACAGTTAGTATAGTCATCCTATTAAAATAAATTGGAGTATTAATTATGAAGAAAATGAATTTAGATCCTATTGATGCTGTATTACCTCTTTTACCTGGTGGTATTGCAGCGTTACTTCTAAAGAAAACAGGTGAGATTATTAGAGATGCAGTGGCTGAAAATTCTAATAAAAGTATAGAAAAAATATCAGAAGAAACAAGTCGACAAGAAATGATAACGCAGCAATTAATAGATAACGCTCGTGTTGAACAAGAAATGGCAATATCAATGCGCATTGCTATGTCCGAAGTCGTTCACATCGAAGAATACTATGATCTTTCTGGTGAAGGAAAGCTGGGATTATCTGTTTCAGAATCAAGCGGAACAGGTGGCACTTCCAGTGACACTGTAACTTTAGGAGCTTCTGGATCTGGAAAAAAAATATCAAAGCGGGTCTACAAATTTATTGGATGGCGTGGTGACACAATTAATAATAAAGATGAACATCAGCAAAATGAAGAGCTTGATACTAAAGATGAACATCAGCAAAATGAAGAGTCACCCGAGACCAAGTAATTGTTTTATTTGTCTCTATTGTAATAAGGACAAACGAGATTTTCCCACGTTGACTGACTTTATCACTGTTTGTTAAATCAGGCTATAACCCCAGTCGTGTTGCGGAGTTCTCGGTGAAGAGTTCGCCTTCGCGGATGTAGCGGCGTACCATTCTTTCTGAGCGGTGGCCGGTTTGTTTCATGATGACTCTCTCGCTTACTCCTGCCCGGGCAGCGGATGTTGCGTGTCCGGCGCGAAGGGAGTGACCTGCTACATGTTTATGATCCAGACTGGCATGTTGTGATGCTTTTTGTATTATCTGTGCTACCGCTCTGTCGGATAGTCTGACTGATATAATGTGACTACCTTTATCGAGTCCTCGAAAGATTGCGCCGTCAGTTATACCTGATGTTTCCAGCC
>JBIJDE010000223.1:0-7641 GCA_044344305.1 Armatimonadota bacterium | reverse complement strand
TTAAGTGTTTTCGAGAATTTATTTTCACTTTTTTTAAATTCACGCGAAATGTAAATTAAGCAAACTTTCGTTTGCATATTCCGGATTGTTGTGATACAATCTTCAGCGATTTCAATTAAGGAGCAAATCTATGCAAAGTTGGAACTATATCCATGCTGAAGAAGTGTTGCCAAAACAGCTGATCAAGCAAATTCAGCGGTATACATCCGGGTTATTGTATATCCCAACCGGCCTGTCAGAAATAAGGCAAACCACCGCCGTTCGCGTAAAAGCTTTGAAGGAACAGGGAATGCGAAATTGTGAGATAGCGGATATCCTTAAAATTACTCCCCGGCATGTGTGTGGAAGACTGCAGCGTTCACAAAAACAAGTGAAGTAAATGTTGAATGACAACAACTGCCCGCTTTCACAAAAAAAAACTCCATGATGTAACGCGGCATCATGGAGTGGATTGCTATTATAAACCAAAATGAAAACACCAGCTCCCTGGCGGGGGAACCGGTGTCAATATTCGCCAATCGCATTGGCAGAAAGGTCTTGTAACCGTGACAATTATATCAGAAAATAAGCCCATTTGCAAGTCCTCTGAGGAGATGATAACTCAGATTTGTACAACTCCTTATGGACAACTGGCCATCAAACGGACAGAAGCATTACTCAAAGTGATACATGATTACCCGGTATTATTGCGCCGCTTTTATTACGACAGGGAAAAGCAGACCGATACCAGCGTAACTAACCGTATCTTTCCGGACGACATCCCGGCAGTATTATTGGCAATGATTTACGGTGATGAGTCCTGGCTGCCGACTGGTATGTTTCGCATCTATGGTACCGGTGAAGAACGCAACCGTATTTTCCTTCAGCGCCTTGACCTTAGCGATCAGCGACTTTGCGTCATCCCGGAATACGAAGCAACTACAACTACCCGTTGCATTGTATATGATTTTGATGGACCGAATCACAGCAATCCGTTAAAAGATGCCCTGGGGAGCGCACTCACAACACATAAATATCTAACCGCCTTGGGAATACCAGCACATCTGGTGCGGTCGCATAGTGGTGTGGGATACCATTTGTGGGTGTTTTTCGAGACAGCAATGAAAAGCCACTTCGCCAGACATATAGCTAACCATCTGTTATCTGAAGCAATCAATAACCCGGATGAATGCAGCAAAGTTGAAATTAATCCAAAAATGCATGCCATTAACTCACAATGTCCATCCATTACATTGCCATGGCACGTTGGTGCAATGCCCGGACATAATACTCTGATTACTCCAGGTTCCGGCGATATTTTACCTTTGCCGGAAAATGACAGCTTTGCACTTGTCAGTTATAAAAAATTGGATGAATTAATACTGCGCTTCCCCAGTATCACCAAAGTTGAAGAAAGTAAACAAAATACCACCGGAAACAATAAATATAATAACCTCTACGGCAACGAAAAATTAATCCAACAGGTATATGGTAATTACTTAACCGGAAAGATCAAAAATGGTAAATGGCTGGAATGCCATGATCCGGCATCACCATCAGGCGACCGTACACCCAGCGCCGGCGTTAATATAGATAGCGGCTATTTTAATTCATTCCGGAATAGCGGACGTAAAGCAAGCATTCTGGAGATGATGGTAGAACTCGGACAAGCACGTGACATTAAAGATGCCATGGCTATTGCTGAACAGGTTACCGGTAAAAAATCAAAATCATGGCAGAATAAACCGGTATTCCCATACGGTCAGTATATGATGCCGTGTGATGAAATAGAACCGCCAACACTGACAGCCCTGTCACTTGAAGAAGCGCGGGCAAACCTGAAAGATGTTGTATCTCAGGAAATAGTCCCCATGGTGCAACGCCATGAACACAACGTCAGCCTCATTCGCGCCGGCACCGGGGTTGGTAAAAGCTGGCAATTCGGGGAACTCTTTGCCGCCATAGCTAAAAATCAATTACTTGATGAAAAGAATAAACCATTGCGCGCCTTATATATTACCCACAGCCGGGCAAAAATCAGTGAATTATCACATGGTTATTTACGGGATAAAGACGGTCATCGATTACCAGATGTTGCCATTGCATACCCGCGTTCAAAATATGAGTATACTCCAGGATATTGTAAAGAATATGAGATGGCGGAACATCTTTGTAAATACAATCAATCTGTCAGTGCGCTGCTCTGCAAAAAATGTCAGAAAGATATGCGCGACGAAGCAAAGGATAAATGGAAAGCTATGACTAAAACCGAACGCAGGAAAAGCAAATTCAAAGAACTGCTCACTCCTTGTCCGTATCAGGAAAACAGGAAACAGATTGAAAATGCACGGGTGGTAGTTGGAGTGCGCCATTCATTTCAGCATGGCGGTAAATTGCTGGAAGATTTTGATCTGATTGTCATTGACGAACAATCAGAAGAAGCGTTTTTTCAAAAAAACACTTTCAATAGCTCAGCATTAAGCGTATGGGAACATCGTATGAATAAAAAAACTGAAACTAAAGATATTCTATTCCCGGTGCTTTCTGTCATGAAGAAAGCGCTGATAGCCGGTCCTGCCGAGGGATTTGATAATATCAGTAATGCAATACCATTGTTGCCAGTATTACAAAAGCTTGACCCGGAGATAGGATTAAAGATATACGCATTGGACAAACACCTGCAGGAGATAAAATGGGATGGTCATTCTACCGGTACACCGGAGACTGCAATTTTGGGGACATTCATTGATGTTCCTACCCTCAAAGAGCTTTGGGAAGAGAATGAAACAGTTCCCATGTGCGGTATCATGACATTGATATCTGCATTAAGCACTGAGTTTATTGCTGGTCATCCCATTGCTGATACCCGGGTATGGATTAAATTGCCCCATGGTGATGATGAAGGCAAAATATTCACCTTCATGCCGCGTACCCATCTGATAGAGAGTTTAAGGAAACGAGTAACAGTATTCCTGGACGCTACCGCGTATGTCCCGTTGATGGATAAACTATTCGACAATAAATTGACGGTATATTCAATCCCGGTCAAAACTAATATGAAAGTGCACTTTTACGGCGACGCTTTATATCGATGGAATGATTTGAAAAACGGCCAATGGCGACTCGATGCCCTGCTCCATGATATTAAAAGAAAATCTGCGCGTTTCAATGATATTTTATTCATAGGTGAGAAATCTGCCAAAGAAGAACTTGAAGATATATTGCCGAAAAATATAATATTGGAACACTGGTTCAGCGGCGAGATGGCTGGTTCGAATCGTTATGAAGACTGTGACGCAATGATTTGTATTGGCCACCCGCGCGAACCGGTGGATGAATTGGTATACCGCATTGCCGCCATGCGCTGGAAGGATAATCTGGACAATGCAAAACCGGAAGGGAATCCCGGCTTATTTGATGTTGAAGGTATCATCGTTCCGGTAGCCGGATTTAAAGATGAAAAAGGTGACCGCTGGGGTCGAGTCATCTATTACCCGAAAGATTCGGAATTGCAGCAATATGCATTGCATCGTTATGCCAACACTATCACCCAGGCGGTAGGCCGCATCAGGCCAGCCACGCCGGGACCACCGAAGGAGGTTTTCCTTTATATAGGTGAGCCAGCATATGAAATGCCCGTGGACCAGTTATTCACTTTGGAAAAATCATTGGCATGGGAAGATCCGTATTATTTGACGATGAATCCTTGTCCGCGGAAATACGGTCAGGAGCCGACACCGCAGTTAGCAAAGCCGGACAAGAATGCAGTGCCATTTAAAAAATACCTGAAGGCGGCGAAGAAATTACGTGATGAGGGAAAGCCGATCTCCATTTATAGCTTACAGCGAGTTGTTGGTAATGGCACCCACACGGCAGCGCGTTATTATGCGCGAGTGCTGGAGGTATTGGCAATTCACAAATGCAGGCGACAGGCGATGGAAGCGGAGCTGGGCAGTTATCTTAATAATAAGTCGGACTGTCTCGATGCACATTTCATATTGAAAAGTTTATCACAAGAAATACAAAAGTTTGCTGATGAATTAACGAATGATGATTGGGAAAGGATGTGGCTGGAAAGAGCATATTACCCGGTATATCAGTATGGGGGGAAACCGCGTAATGCCGGTAATTATTCACGGGCCAAATCGTTATTCGCAGACATTGAAAATGAATTCCAGCAATGGGCCAGGAAGAATCAACATCGCTGGGAAAGCACAAAAAGTATCGATGATCCTTGTCCTGAAAAAATGCCGAAATTGTCAGAAATGGAAGTTGTTGAAATGTCGTTTGATATTTGGTGGGCTTCCCTCTCAATTAAGGTGGCAGCGGCAGTTGTCGCTTATAAAATGAGGCTGATTTGAGAGGAGCAGGGGGGGTATGCTACACCTTTCCATTTTTACTAGTGTTTCCCCTATATATATATAAGGCAAACTTTAAAAAAAATGGAAAGGTGTAGCATACCCCCCTCGAGAGACTGAATTTAGAGGAAATTATGGCAATTTTTACATTAAAATATATTATAGTGCAGTAATATACAATGTAGGTAAAATTTAAAAATTGAAAACATGCTGAAAAATGAGCAATTTTGCCGAAAAATTGACGACATAAAAGTGACAAAAATCAATACATGAATTCAGCGGCGTAAATCCAGTAATTCATGCTTATTTATAGAATCAATGTCAGGTATATTTTGGCAGCAAGATTTATCATATAGAAATTAAAATGGCGTAACTATATATTTTGAAATGATTTAACAGGGGACGGTGTGATAACAAATATGTTTATATATATGTTTAGCGAAATCTCTCCTCCCCGCCATTACATTTCAATTATCTTTAAAGGGGGAAATAATGGTGAACAGAAAGCGGAAAGTTATTTTTACAAATCGCGAACTTGCGTATTTGGGAAGGTTTCAACGTGTGACAGGTCGTAAACCTGGTGAGATTAATTTGGGTGAAGATAATTTATCGAACTCACCCAGCCAAATGAACAATATGAGGCATGGCATTTATGCCTCAAGATTCCTTAGCGTTGATGAGAAGTATATCTTTGAAACCATGATAGAAAGATTCCGTCAGGAGTATGAGTTTAATAGCAGTACTGACCTTTTGCAATTAGAGTTGGTATGTTTGTATTACCTGCAAATTGGAAGAGCTATTGTTCTGGAGGAATGGAAAACAGCTAATTATCTTGACTTGATGCTGCGCCGTCATCTATCAGACTTAATGGCTACCAGGAAAAGCCGTGGTGGATAAATAGATTTGGTGAAGTGCAGCTTCAGTTGCAAATCATATTTTTGATAAAGTGAAAATGCAAGAAAATGCGATTGATTTGCCTGATAATCTTACCGCACCAGAAAAAACGCCGAAAAAGCTGCAGTGAATAGATTTCGAACCTGAGTAAAATTAGCGTGCACTGTCGGCCGTTTCAATAATTCATGTCATCTAATCTACATTCTGTGCATGTCGCTGTGGCTCTAATTTGGTTACAGCGCCACAGCGACAATGCCAAGGGAGTTCGGGATTAAAGAAGTTCCAGCGCGTCCTCGAGAACGCCATCTACCAGGTGGGTGTAAATTTCAGTGGTGGAAATATTCTTATGGCCAAGCGCCCGTTGGACCAATAGCAGATCACCGGTGCGACTGTAGAGGCGTGTGGCAAAAGTATGGCGCAGGCCGTGGGGTGTAATATCCTTTTCAATGCCGGCTTCGCGAAGCCAGTATTCGAACCGGTAACCTACCTGCCGCGTCGATAAGCGTGTTCCCAGTTGGCTGATGAATAATGCAGTGGTGTGCTCACCTTGTTTTTTACGCCATTGCAGGTAGGTGCGAAGGAGACCGCGGAGATGCGTATTCATGAATTTTATTTGTGACTGCCCGCCTTTTGCCCGGCGGATATACAGGTGCTTTGCATCCAGGACTACGTCATCAATATCAAGGTTGACTAATTCCTGCAAGCGGATGCCGGTGGCAAGGAAGGTTTCAATAAGGACCCGGTCGCGTTTAGCGATGGCACTGACCCGTCCGGTTAATGTTTTTAGCAATCGACGGACTTCAGTATCGGTCAGGAAAGCCGGGATGCTGCGCGGAGTCTTTTGCATGTGGATATTTCTGGCAGGATTATTTTGAATTAGTTCTGTGTCGTATGCCCAGTTGCAAAATGCCCGCAAGGCAGCGCGACCGCGGTTCAGGGTTTTGGGGGCCTTGATAGCGCCATTGGCATTGGTGGTAATACCGGGGTTCGACAAGGTGGTGGTAAGCATGTTTGAAGTTATATCCGACAAACTAATGTCACCCATTTCTGTGAATATTTTGCGCAAATCATGTTCATAGATTGCGATAGTTTTTTCTGCGCGACCAAGTGCCCGTTGATGAATGCAAAAGGCGCAGAGTGCCTGGTTTAACTGCATTGTTAAATCCTCCTTTTTATGTGTGCAATTCATGCTATAGGTGACAAAGGAAGTCAAGTTGGCCAAATAAATAAAACTTCAAAAAAGTTGGAGAATTGCCTGAAAATGACTTGAAATTAATTCCGGTTTGAGGGATTCATTGGTTGTGTACAACTACACATAAAGTGTGGAAAACAGAGGAGAAAATAAGATGCCAGTAACAATCAACGAAATCAGTTTCGGTATCGAAATCGAAACGGTGGGTCAAACCCGGAACGCAGTGGCGAATGCCATAAAAAGCGTGGTGGGTGGAACGGTAGAGCAAAGCAGTTTTGATGTCTACAAGGTAATAGACGGAAGTGGAAGGACCTGGAATGTCGTAGCGGACGGCAGCTTGACCAACGTACCAGCCCACCTGCGCGCGGAGATAGTCAGCCCGATACTTTCCTATGACGATATCCCGCTATTGCAACAGGTGGTCCGCGCGGTGCGCCATATCGGAAGTAAATGCGATGAACGCTGCGGAATCCACTTACACCTAAGTCACCCGCAGGTTACCCCGAAAGCGCTGGCCAATCTGGCTAAAACTATCTATAAACAGGAAGAGCTGATTTACGCAGCTCTTGGAGTGACACAGGCGCGGATGGCGCGCTACTGTAAACCGATGAATACCGCTTTTATCGAACGCATCACCCGTTCTACCCCAAATACATTTGAAACTCTCAATCGACAGTGGTATGGTCAATATAATGCAACCCCGCGACGTTATGACAGCAGTCGATATGCGATTTTGAACTTGAATGCATTCTTTTTAAGGGGTGCCGTGGAAGTAAGGGCATACGCTGGCAGTCTCCATGCCGGTAAAGTGAAAGCCGCTATCCAGTTTAGCATGGCGCTTTTTACCAAGGCGCTCAATACCCAAGCCGCCTCTACTAAAAAACGCAAATACGACCCCGCCTCCGCTAAGTATGACTTCAGGGTCTTTTTAATCAGCAGTCTGGGAATGAACGGTGACGAGTTTAAATCGGCTCGAAAGCACTTATTAGAACTAATGCCTGGGGACAGTGCTTTTAAATATGGTCGTCCTGAGAAAAAGGCGAAGAGCAAGAAAACTGAAGAGATGACTGAAGTTGCTGAAATAACTGAGACTGGAGCCGAAATGCTTCAGTCTTCGCTTTAAGGGGGGCGTAATGGAAAAACAACCGATTGTGGTAAGTGCGGAAGTTTTTGAAGGTTTGGAAGCAGTACGCACTTCCGGTTTAACTAACATGTTTG
>JBIJDE010000292.1:0-6177 GCA_044344305.1 Armatimonadota bacterium | reverse complement strand
TGTTAATCCTGTACGAAATGTTCTCTCAGTATCAAATGAAGAATCACCATAAAATTGATATGCTCGATAATCGATAACCGTAGGATGAACTAACATTCCCAAATACGACTGTTTATGACCGAAACTAAAGTTTACTTTATCACCGGGTGCCTGCCATGATAAAATTGCACCTTTCCAATTATCGCTTGTTTCTCTGGATGGATTCAAAGTATCAGTACTTAACCAGAATTCCAGAGTACATTGTTTTTTAGTAATTATAGAGGATAATTTATCATTAGTTTTTATAGTAGATATTATTCCACCATCAGCAATATGGATTCCGCGTTTTGGCAGCCATGTAGTATTTTTCGGTACAATTACCTTCATATCAGCTACCGGCTCAATACCACTAACATCTTTAATATCACGTCCTGAGCCTTCATCAAATCGATATAATAATCTTAAATTTTCTTTTTCACGCTTAATAGTGGAATCACATGCCAGGAAAGAAACATTTAATGCTCGTGACTTATTTACACCATCAGTAATGTAGATTTGATACCAGTAATAACCAAGCTTTGTTGGATTTATTACAGCATTTAACTCATTAAAAGTAATCGTACTTGTATCACCATCGGGGTGCTGTTTTATTTCACTAATAAATTTAAGCGGTTTGTTTGATACTGACCATGATGTCGATAAGTCCAAAGTTAATTTATCACTAATATTTACCCATTCAGGTATTTTGGGATGCTCAATAAAAATCTTTTGTTCAGGTGCTGGCTCAGTCTTTCCATTGTAAAATAATCTAACCCGAGCAACGGAAATACCATTATTAAATGTCCAAATAGCCGGTATACCACCATTTATAGGTTCATTGTCTATATATGTCAAAATGATAATACCATCTAACATAAAATCAATTTTATTTTCAGTTTTTCGCAACTCAATATGAAACCAGCGGCGATGAGCATCTTCATAACCAGACATAATATTTTGTACAGCAGCAACTTCAATTCCATTTTTCAAAAGTATAATTCTTTGGTTTGGGTTACCATTTACATCATCCGCACCATAAATCGCTGCATAACCATTTCGGGGGTTAATCCCATCACCGCAAATTGTAATACCAATATTTTTATATCTATCATAATATACTTCAGTTTCACCAGGATATTCCATAGTTATTCCAACAAATGCCTCGAAATCCTGATTACCATAAAACTTCTTTTTATTCCATAAAACTGCATCTCCACGACTTGAACCACCTAAAAATGACCATTGTGGTGAACATGCCCAACGCACAGTAGATAGCCATGTTCCTTCAGTAGTCCAATCTGTCGGTGAATCTGAGAAGGTATAATCCAATATCTGCTTACCTAAAGCAAGGGTATTTTTAACAGAACGATATGCCTTTATTCCTATGAAAGCCGGTCTATTTCCATTTGGTTCGGGTGCTTTCTCTGTATCTAATATTGTATCACCATCAATCTCAAATATATATTTCTTACCTTCTTTTGCAAATCGCAAATCATATTCTTCATTAGGATTAAGTTGTGGAATTTCTTTTTCTGCAAATACTATATCATCCATACATATTTTGATGACTGTCACAGGCTTTTCGTTAACATTAGTCGTTATTTTACGGCTTATTTGTGCATATACACCTGTTTCTATTTGTATACCGTTTGAACCTAATGCTATGGTCAAAACTCCACTATCTTGTGCTGAAGGAGTTAATTTCATTGATATCCATTGGTCCCCAGAAACGGCATAACGATAGATACCACTATATGCACCAGCAGGATATGATAAGGTCCATTCACGATTACTATCAGTCCAAACGCTCATCGCCCCATCTTCACTAACTTTTTCAGCAATCCGTGCAGATACATGTTCCGCAATTATATCAGTCTTAATAGCTTTACCATATACAGATATGTCATCATATAGTGAACTTTTTGTGCCATCAGCATAAAGGCCTATTTTTCCATGCCAGTAAACAGGGTTACTTACAGAAACTTTCTCATTACCATCTATTAAAAATTTAAGTTCATTTATCGAACTAACGATAGAAATTTTGTACCACTGGTCAGGTATAAAACCACCATTAACAGTGGATAAAATAGTTAATTTTCCATCAGTAATTTGACAAAGCTCCAATTTATTTGCTTTTTCTCCTCTGCCACTAGCTGAAGACCAACGTACTAAATACCCATTATTGTTTGCATTCAGGTTTGCTGCTAATCCTACTATGCCCCCATCCTGACCTTTTACAGCAGCTGAATATACATAATCATCCCAATTTAATTCACCATTTATACATAGGCCAGGTTTGTCTGCATCCGGTTTTCCTACCCATGCAAACGGGTTTTGTGCATAACCGGCACTTAAATCTTTTACTGAACTTTTATGAGGATCCTCATCCCACGCTGTTTGCAACCCCCATTGCCCGGATACGGTTTTCCAGGAGGTTGTTTCATCAGCAGTACGCATAAAATTATCAGAAAAAATTACTGGCTCTATAGCTTGTAACGAAGTATTACTAACAATAATTCCATCATCAGCTAATATGCCGACTTCACAACCACCAGGATTATTCACTGTTTCTGTTACGACCTTGTCATCATTTACAGTAATAATAATTTTTTCTTTTCTACGAGAAACAGATATAAAATATGGTGTTGACGCGATAAAAGGACATTTTATATCTACATACCGTTTTGACACACCCTTTTTAACATCATCAATCACTATCCTGTCATTAGCTATACCTATACGAGTATATACACCTTGTTCAACCCAATTTAAATATAGATTTGCAACATTTTTTGTTGCGGTATCAGGATTTCGAGTTAATTTAAAATTTACATCATATAATTTATCGGCTTCATTACTAATTAATCCCGGCACTCCAGCAAAAAGAAATGATGATGTTAACAGCATTATGCAAACGATTAATATTTTACGCATATTTGTATTTTTAATTCACTTTTAAGTTTAAATTCTTTATATATATACACTTTTACATGGTATTTTGTTTCGATTTCATGATTGATTATATGAATATTCTAAATTTTTGACTTTGCTGTTAAAAATACTGTAATATTCATACATAATTATGCCAAACTTATCATCATTTATCGGCGAATATATCGCTATCATATTAATTTCAGCATTTGCATTGATGCTTGTCACCAATATGCTTAATATGCGTATGACCTCTCAAGGTTTACCAAAATCTCGAAAACGTGGAGTTATAGCTGAGGTTTGGATTACCTTTGCAATAATTATTACTGTATTCTGTTATACCAGCAGAATTATTCCACCCAGAATAAATAGAGATATTTTTGCCGATTTCGCTAATTTAACAACTTTATCAGCCGATAAATTAACAATAGTAATAATAGCTTTTGTTCTGGCTCTGGTAGCATTTATTAGATTAATAAACAATATACGCAAGGTTGATAGCGGTGAACTTATAACACAGGAGACAACTGATGACAACAACAACATTGAAAAATAGATATTTATTATCAATAGATGACTACACATCAGAAGAAGCCAGTTTAGTATTAGCAGCTGCTGCAGAAATAAAATTAAGACCATATCGGGTTGCAACTATTGCATCCGGTTTGACGATGGCTATGATATTTGAAAAACCATCTTTAAGAACTCGCGTGACTTTTGAAACCGGTATGACCCAAATGGGTGGACATGCAATATATTTACAGCCATCTGATATTGGTATCGGAAAAAGAGAAACCGCGAAAGATGTGGCTTTAAATCTTTCACGTTGGGTAAATATTATCATGGCTCGGGTATTTGCTCATAAAACCGTTGAAGAATTAGCTTATAATGCAACAATACCAGTTATTAATGCTCTATCTGATTACGAACATCCATGTCAGGCACTTGCAGATTTTCAAACTATTATTGAGAAAAAAGGTGATCCAAAGGGATTAACACTTGCATATGTTGGCGATGGTAACAATGTTACCCACAGTTTAATGCTTCTGGCTGCAAAACTGGGTACTAATATGCGTATTGGATGCCCCAATGATTACGAGCCTAATGAAGCTGTCATTGCAAGAACTCTTGCCATCTGTAAAGAAACAGGGTCTGAATTAATTATCACTAATGATCCAATTGAAGCAGTTACTGGATCAGATGCGATATATACTGATGTTTGGACCAGCATGGGTCAGGAAGAAGAATCAGAAAAACGAAAGAAAATTTTTCCTCCCTATCAATTAAATGCCCGATTATTGCAAGCTGCAAATCCGGAAGCATTAGTAATGCATTGTATGCCGGCACATCGTGGTGAAGAAATTACCGATGAAATCATTGACGGCCCCCAGTCGGTAGTATTTGATGAAGCAGAAAACCGACTTCATGCACAAAAAGCTGTCATGGCGTTAGCTTTGGGTTGGAAAATGTAAACTTTTAAAAATTGAAATAATATTTTATGGGCAGGATAACCTGCCCATTTTTTTATCTTGATAGTGCGATATTAAATACATCTTCTAACCCGCGTAATGGTTGACATATAATATTTGATTTTAATTTAGGTGGTTTTCCCGGTGGACAGATACAAGTTTTAAATCCTAATCTTCCGCATTCTATAACCCTTCTATCTGAATGAGAAACAGTACGTAATTCACCAGTTAATCCAACTTCGCCGAAACATACCACGTTTGGATTAACCGGCACATCGCGAAATGAAGACGCTACCGCAAGAGCAACAGCCAGGTCAGCAGCAGGCTCCGTGACTTTTAAACCACCCGGTACATGTATAAATACATCTTGATTGCTTATCTGCATACCTATTCGTTTCTCTAATACTGCTAAAATGTGTGCAACTCTTTTTATATCAATTCCATTAGCATTCCTGCGAGGTGCACCAAATGGTGATGCTGGCGTTACTAATGCTTGAACTTCTGCTAACAACGCGCGCGAACCTTCCATAACCGCAACAACAGCAGAACCAGGTATGCCAACTTGCCTTTCTGCTAAAAATACCGCAGACGGGTTAGGTACTTCTTCCATACCAAGTTCGCCCATGGTAAAAATACCTAATTCATGAGTGCTGCCGAATCTATTTTTTACAGCTCTTAAAATTCTATAAGAAAAATCACGATCACCTTCTAATTCAAGTACAACATCTACCATGTGTTCTAATACACGAGGACCTGCAATTTGGCCTTCTTTTGTAACGTGGCCAACAATAATAATAGTTGCTCCGGTTTCTTTAGCTGTTTTAATTAAACGCAATGCGGCATTTCTAACCTGGCTGACTGACCCTGGAATTGACTCTATTCTGCTATCAAAAGTTGTTTGGATTGAATCAACAACGACAAAATCTGGTTGTAAATGATAAATGTGAGCAATTATCGTTTCTAATTCGACTTCTGCTAATGCCAGCATATCCTCATGTAAAACCTTGAGTCTTTCACTGCGCATCCGCATTTGCTGTAATGATTCTTCTCCGGTTACGTATAATGCACGGTGCCCACGACATGCCAACGCATAACCTGCCTGCAATAGTAGTGTTGACTTTCCAATGCCCGGGTCACCTGCCAGTAATACAGCTGTCCCTGGTACAGCGCCACCACCAAGAACCCTGTCAAACTCACTCATTCCACTTGGACGTCTTGGTTCTACACCTGGCGGTACGTCACTGATAGGAATAGCCGCTGAACTATGCAAAGTAACAGCCTGACGTAAAGGACTTTTTGAACTGATCTGAACTTCCTCTACTAATGTGTTCCATTCGCCACATTCAGGGCATTTACCATGCCATCGTGATTGCTTTGAACCACATTGACTGCAATTATAAACAATATTATTTTTCGCCATCACTATTTTCCAATACGGAGCGAACTCTATTTAATAAATCATGAGGTCTAAACGGCTTTGCCAACATTTGAAATGTTTCGCCAGGTTGCAGATTGCTATGCAACAGACCATCTGAATATCCAGACATGAAAACCACTGGTAGATTTGGTTTAATCATAGAGAACGACCGGTACAATTCTACTCCATTTTCCTCAGGCATGATAATATCTGTTAACATCATATCAATTTTATCATATTCTTTATTAAAAATATCACGTGCTTCTGAAGGGGTTGCTGCAGCTAACACGATATATCCAGCGTGATTTAGAACTGCGGTAACCGTTTTGCGTACAGATATTT
>JBIJDE010000021.1:0-22094 GCA_044344305.1 Armatimonadota bacterium | reverse complement strand
TAGTAGATATAGGCTTAGATTGTCAAATGCCTTCTATTCGCGCATATATGGCAATTCGTGAAATGGAAAAATTAGGAGAAATTCAAAAGACTGTACCTGCTCGTGAACAAATAGATGCCGGGGTTGTTGGTCATCGCTTGCTGATGGCTGTAACATCTGAATGTCCTGAAGAAATTATCAGGCAAAAATTAACATCTATTTCAGAAATTGAGTGGGTTCGTATAGCTCATGGTAAAGCTGGTAGTTCATTTACACTTGATATGCCGGCTCGTCATAAAAAAGATCAACAAGAAGAAGTTGCAGAAAGTAATCAGGTCGGTGTGGGTGTCGTTCAACAGCAACAAACAGTACGTGTTAATGTAGATATACTTGATAATATTATGAATCTGGTGGGTGAATTAGTTTTGAGTCGTACCAGAATGGTGCAAATAAAAGATGATTTGGGTGAAGCACATCCTACTGATGAGCGATTACTTGATCTTGATATTGTAACTCAACAACTTGGTTCTGTAGTTAGCGAATTGCATGCACAGGTTTTACAGGCAAGAATGTTACCGGTAAGTTCATTATTTAATAGATACCCTCGAATGATACGCGATATATGTCGTACCATGAATAAAGAGGTTGATTTTCAGATTACTGGTGAAAATGAGCTGCTTGACAGATCAGTTATAGAAAAATTAGTAGACCCGTTGACCCATTTATTACGAAATGCAGTAGATCATGGTATGGAAATGCCTGATGAACGCGAGGCGATGGGCAAACCGCGTACAGGTGTGGTAAAATTGTCAGCACAACGACAGGAAGAAAGTGTATTAATCCACATTTCTGACGATGGACCTGGAATTAATGCAGAGAAGTTGAAAGAAAAGGCTATCGCCGCTGGCATTGTTTCTCAGGAACGTGCTGCCACAATGTCACAAAACGAAACTTTTTCTTTGATATTTGCAAGTGGATTATCAACAGCAAAAGCTGTAAGTGATGTTAGTGGTCGTGGCGTAGGTATGGATGTGGTAAAGAGGAATATTGATGCTATAAATGGTATAGTTATGGTGGAAAGTGATCAAGGCATTGGAACAAATATGACTTTGAAAATCCCTCTTACACTTGCTATTTTACGTGCATTAGTTGTCAAAGTTGGTCAAACCTACATGGCAGTACCATTAAGCACTATTGAGGAAACGCTGAATATTAAGAAAGATGCCGTAAATACCATTCGTGGCATGGCAATGATGCGTTGGAGAGAGCATGTTGTGCCGGTAATTCATCTTATTGAAATTATGCCAGGATGTGGTAAACCTGATGAATTATCATCTTATCCGATGATTGTAGTAAGGCATTCTGATAAAATTGCAGCACTTTGTGTAGATGGTATAGTAGGCCATCAGGAAATCGTAGTTAAACCACTGGGCGCGTTCGTTGGCGAAATTCCTGGTGTGGGCGGGTCAACAATACTTGGTAATGGTAAAGTCGCATTAATAGTTGATATTGGCAGTTTGTTTGAGAGTGGTTTATTAAGAACTCTGGCAGCATGGGAAATCCCTGCTGATCTGGAATCTTATGGTGATATAATTGCAGTTGTGTAGAAAAGCATAACGAGGGAAAAGGATGACAATATTACGTACAGATGAAGAAAAAGCAGCTTTTCAAAAAATTGCTACTGATTGTTCGTTAAAATGCGCCGAAGCACTAGGGATGTTTTCAGGCAATGCCTTGACCGTTAAAACAGTTAATTTACGTCCTGTTGGTATGGACGATTTGATGACATTAATTGATGATCCTGAAGAAACGGTTGTTGGGGTAAGTTTAGGATTTGAAGGTGGCATAGAAGGAACGGTATTATCATATTTTCCCCTTGATCACGCGGCAACATTAATTGAATCATTAATGGGTGAACGACCAAATAATGTTGAAGATTTTGATGAAATGGCATTTTCCGCGTTAGGTGAAGCCGGTAATATTCTTGTATCTGCTTTCTTAAATGCATTATCCATTCATACAGATATGGAGATAATGCCGACGCCGCCATTTGTAGCAATCGAAATGAGTTATGCCGTTATTACCGGTGTAGCGTTACCTCTAATAGCTGATGGTGGTGAAATATTATCATTAGAAGCTGATATATTACCTGTTGATGAAAATCAACAAAATTGCATAAGTTGTCGTGTATTCCTTATTCCAACTACGGAAAGCTGGGAAATATTACGTACTAAATTAGTGAAATAAGGCGGAATTGGATGGGTCAGCTTATTTGTGTAGGTATGGGCGAATTAGCAATCTCGGCATATCCGGGTAACGATATAGCTTGTTTGGGACTTGGGTCATGTATTGCAATTTGCGCATTTGACAATAGATTGAAAATAGGGGCAATGGCACATGTAGTATTGCCGGATTCAGCAGGACGAGAAGCAAAAAATACTGCAAAATATGCTGATTTAGCGATACCATTGTTAACAAATGAATTAGAATGTGCTGGAAGTTATATGCGTGATGTACAGATTATTCTGGTGGGGGGGGCATCGATTTTTCAGCCTTTTTCAAAAACAATGGATATTGGAAAAAGGAATTATGAAGCAGTGAAAATGCATTTGCAAAAAACAAAATTACCGATAGTAAGAGAAGATGTCGGTGGTACAGAGAGCAGAACTATTATATTAAATGTGAAAGATGGAATATTAAGGTTACGTACTGTACGTACCGGAGATAACGTTTTTCACACTTTCTCAAAGAATGGTATATATGGTAGATAAGATTATAAAAGTAATGGTTGTTGATGATTCATCATTCATACGTGCTGCACTGACAAAGATTATAAACAGTGGGCGCGCTATGGAAGTTATTGGAACCGCCTCGAATGGTCGCGAAGCATTAGAAAGAATACCACTGTTGAAACCGGATGTAATAACATTGGATGTTGAAATGCCAGAAATGGATGGTATTACTGCATTAGCAGAAATCATGCGCAAACATCCAATACCTGTAATAATGTGTAGCAGCTTAACAAAAAGACAAGCCGATATTTCATTAAAATGTCTTGATTTGGGTGCAGTTGATTTAATAGCAAAACCTGATGAAGTCGGTGATGAAAGTTTAAATCAAATTAAATATCAAATATATCAGAAAATTAGAGCCGCAGATGGCGCACATGTGTCAGCGCGAAAACCTGGTGTAGAAACTATTACAAATTCTATTTCCAATGTTGTAAATCCAATAATAGATAAAGTCGCTTCCATAATTCCTAATCAATCTCCACGTCGTTCAGGTACAGTTAATCGTGTGGTAGCAATTGGTACATCTACAGGTGGTCCGCGTGCATTATTAGAAGTTTTGCAACTGTTACCGGCGAATCTTGATGCTGCTGTTGTAGTGGTTCAACATATGCCAGCTCAATTTACAGCGGCAATGGCGCAACGATTTGATAATATTTGTCCAATAGCTGTAAAAGAAGCTGCAGAAGGTGATTGTCTGGAAAATGGTCTGGTATTGGTGGCACCTGGCGGTTATCATATGCATGTAAATAAGGAAAAGAAGATATATTTGACTAATGACCCTCCAATTTTAGGGGTTAGACCTGCAGTTGATCCCATGTTTGAGGATGTCGCAGAGATATTTGGACGTAATTGCCTTGGAGTTGTTTTAACAGGAATGGGACGAGATGGCACTTATGGCAGTAGTATGATAAAAGAATTGAACGGTACGATTTATGTGCAAGATGAGGCAAGTTGCGTTGTATATGGTATGCCTCGTTCTGTGTTAGAAGCAAAAATGTCTGATAAAACAGTGATTTTAACAGAGATGGCAGAGGCAATAATCGAATGGGTAAAAAATATGGGCAGGAGCTAACGAAATGACAATAGAAAGAACACCGCAACAAGAATTAGAGTACAGAAATTTTTGCGAGAATCTTCGCAAAGTTGCTGGTCTTGATTTGCTTCAGTATAAACAGGGGCAAATGGAGCGTAGAATCCGTGCTTATGCTGACAGGAATCAGGTGTCAACATTGCCTGATTTATGGAATATTGTAAATAAAGATGCTCAGTCATTAAGAAAATTTCTGGATCATATAACTATTAATGTTTCTGAATTTTTCCGTAACCCTGATAAATTTGATGAATTAAGAGATATTATTATTCCAGAGTTATTAAAACAAAAAAGCAGGCTGTTTATATGGAGTGCAGGTTGTTCCTATGGTGCAGAACCATATTCACTACGCATTATGATGAATGAATTAACTCCGGGAACGAGTCATAAGATATGGGCTACAGATATTGACAATACGATTCTCGCTAAAGCAAGAGAAGGTATTTACATTGCTGATGATTTGAAAAATATTAGCGATGAAAAGAAAGCAAAATATTTTACTAAACAGAATGATAAATTTTTACTAAACTCTGATATTAGAAATGGTGTTTCCTTTGAGCAGCATGACTTGTTAAAAAGCAAGTTTCCATTGGATGCTGACCTTATTCTTTGCAGAAACGTAGTTATCTATTTTAACGACGAAGCAAAGAAAATTTTGTTTGATAGATTTGCTCGTGCAATTCGTACTGGCGGTTATTTGCTGGTAGGTAGCACTGAACGAATCGTAAATTCTGCTGACATAGGTTTGCAGTCTAATCGTCCGTTTTTTTACAAACGGATATAACACAAATATGGAGTGGAGAATATGGCACGAATAATGATTGTCGATGATGCAATGTTTATGCGCGCAACCTTAAAGAAAATTCTTACTGGTGGCGGTCATGAGGTAGTTGCTGAGGCAGACAACGGCGTCGCCGCTGTTGAAAACTATGAGGCATTAAAGCCAGAATTAGTGTTCATGGATATCACCATGCCGCAGAAAGATGGCATTGGCGCATTAACTGATATCATGGGTAAATATCCGGATGCACGCATTGTTATGTGTTCTGCTCTTGGGCAGGAAAGTAAAGTGCGGGAAGCTATTGAAATCGGTGCACGGGAATATATTGTTAAACCGTTTACACCAGATAAAATACTTGATGTTGTTAAACGAATAATTTCGTAAAGTTGGTTTAATTTAAAATGCAGCATATTTTAGATGCGATTTTAGAATTAGATATTCTGTCGTCACCAAAAGATTATGCAATGCAAATCATGCAAATACTCTGTGAAGGTATGGAATTTGAGTTTGGAGTAGTGCATGAATTGTTATCAGAAGATAATACGGTGGCAATATTTTCCGCATATAACATGTCGGTTGAATATCCTCGTGTCGCTACCTTAGAAGATTTGTGCATTTTAGAAGAAGATAAATTAAATCCTCAGGTTTTATATTTTAATATAACAAATAATGAAATCAGCGGATTGATGAGGCAGTTATATTATAATGGAACCAGATCAATGGTTATTGTTCCATTAGTCTATAAAGATGAAGTTTTTGGTTTTTATGAATTATATGATAATAAACCTCGTGAAATAAATGATGAATTATTATTGTTATTAGCCAGAATTGCAGAATTAGTCTCTGTTGCTGTTACCAGTAATAAATATCTGGAACAGTTGAATGTAAAAACTTTCGAATTGCAAACTGAAATAGTCGAAAGAAAAAGAGTGGAATCTGCACTTCGAGACGCTTTAAGAAAAAGAAAAGAACTTGAAGAAATTATTAACAGAAGCCCAGTCGTGGTCTGTTTATGGGGTTCAGGTAAAGATTACCCGTTTGAATATGTATCACAGTCAATTGAACAATTCGGGTATTCAATGCAGGAATTAGTAGATAATAAAATAACACTTTTAAGCTTAATTCCCAATGACGATGTTGATAGGGTAAAAACAGAAATAGCTCTTCATTCCGATTCTGGTGAAAATGATTTTATAATTACTCATAAAATTAATACTAAAAATGGTAAATTTCGGTGGGTAGAGAATCATATATGGTTACGGCATGATACTGATGGACTTGATTTATTAACCGTTGTTACTGGTGGTCGCGGAATTATTACTCATTTACAAGGAATCATGTTGGATATTACTGAACGTAAGCATGCTGAAGAAATAATCAGGCATCAAGCATTTCACGATAATCTGACAGATTTGCCAAACCGTGTTTTATTCCAGGATCGTTTAACTCATGCATTATCATCCGCAAAACGAAATCATCGCAAAATGTCTGTAATGTTTCTTGATTTGGATAGATTTAAAACTATTAATGATACTCTTGGACACCCAATGGGTGATTTGCTGTTAAAGGAAGTATCTCGCCGATTGCGAATGAGACTTCGGTCAGAAGATACCGTTGCGCGACTTGGCGGTGATGAGTTCACAATGTTACTACCTGACATTCGTATGCCAGAGGACGCTGCTGAGGTTGCTCGTTCTCTACTATCGGCAGTAAATATGCCATATCATTTGGAAGATCATGAATTACACATTGGATGCAGTATTGGCATAGCCATGTTTCCTGAGGATGGACATGACTCCAAAACTTTGTTGCAAAACGCGGACACAGCCCTGTATCAGGCAAAAGAACATGGAAGAAACAATTTTCAATTTTATTCTTCAACAATGACAGAACGGGCATTAGAGAAAATGACTTTGGAAAATGAACTTCGTCATGCATTGACTAAACAACAATTTACTTTGCATTATCAACCGCAAATCGAAATATCATCAGGTAAAGTTATTGGGACTGAAGCTTTATTACGTTGGAACCATCCTGGATTAGGATCGATTTCACCCGCAAAGTTTATACCTATAGCAGAAGAAACCGGTATGATTGATACTATCGGAATGTGGGTGATTGAACAGGCATGCGCACAAAATGCACAATGGCAAAGAGCCGGTTATCCACCGATGACTGTTGCTGTAAATTTGTCTTCTCGCCAATTTTATCAAGATAATTTAAAATATTGTTTACAAAAAACATTAGCAGAAACAGGTTTAGACCCGCAGTATCTTGAAATAGAGATTACTGAAAGTGTTGTTGTACGAAATATTGATTATACAGTTGGGTTGTTACGTGAATTTCGAGATATGGGTATAAAACTTTCAATGGATGATTTTGGAACCGGTTATTCATCATTGTCATATTTGAAAATTTTACCATTAAATACTTTGAAAATTGACCAATCTTTTATTCGTGGTATTACTGCGGATATTCATGATAGAGCTATTTCGGCTGCAATTATTACAATGGGTAATTCACTCGGTTTGCGCGTTATAGCGGAGGGAGTTGAGATACATGAACAGTTGTCATTATTGAAAGATTTAGGATGTTATGGGTGTCAGGGTTATTTATTCAGTAAACCAGTTTCAGCGATAGAAGCTGAAAGTTTGCTGAATATTGCATCGAAAGGTATTAAAATTAACCATGCAGGCTCCCGGGTCTATGCTTGATGTTGATTTCTGAATATGCTATTATCATATAGTATTCCGGTTCTACCGGGAAATGAGGAGGCTAAAGTGAGAGTTGAGTTCATAAATCCGTTTATTATGGCGGGTACCGAAGTATTAAAGCAACTCGTCGGTGGAGAAGCCGAACGTGGTCAATTGGCGGTTAGGTCGTCAGTTTTTACCACCCAACAAGTTTCTATTGTTGTAGGTGTTAATGGGGCTATAAAAGGTGAAGTTATTTTTGGTATGTCACAGGTTACAGCTACCAAAATTGCATCAGCTATGATGATGAGTACTTTAGTGGCTTTTGATGAAATGGCAGTTAGTGCAATTTCTGAATTAGGCAATATTATAAGTGGAAATGCTACTACTTTACTTAATGATGCTGGTTTTGAATGCGATTTAACTCCTCCTACAGTAATTCGTGGAGTTAACGTAGAAATAGGTACACAAACACCTGCATTAATGGTTCCTATTTATACCATATGCGGGAAAATTGATATCAACGTTTCTCTAACAGATTCTGGTTCGTAGATTCAGGTAATAAAATGCTGCAACAGTCAGATATTAATGTACTGCTAAATACCCTTGCGGCAGCTCAGCATAATGATGGGAGAGGGGGAGCTGGGAAGTTTTCTGAAGTAAAGTTGTATGACTTTGCCAGGCCAGATAACATACCCAGTGAGTTCCTGCGTGCCCTCGAAAATATTAATGCTTCTTTTGCGCGATCAATGGTAAGCGTTTTAACAAGTTATCTATCTTTTAGTGTAACTGTTGAACCTTTATCTATTGACCAGATGACTTTTCGCCAATTTTGCCGTGAAGTACCGGATACTACTGCACTTGCACTTATTAATATTGCTCCGATTGAAGGTACTGCACTTTTGGAATTAAATCCTCATATTGCGTGGAATCTGATTGATAGAGGTTTAGGCGGAAAAGGTGAAGTAATGGAGGCGCCACGCGATTTTTCAGCAACTGAAAAAGGGTTGCTTGAAGATTATTTTCGACGTATATTGCGTGAATTTGGAAGAGCTTGGACATCATTGGTTCCCATGCATCCGGCACTTCGAGAAGTTATGACTAATGCTGTGCTGACCCGTATCGCTCAACCTGATGATAGGATGGTGGTATGTTCTTTCAGCATTAATTATCAAGATGTAACAGGTATGTCAACTTATTGCATTCCTGCATCAAATCTCGATTTTGAAAGATTGCTGAATAGAGATGAGTCATGGGATGAGTCAGAAAGAATAGAGATGAGTCAGGAAATGGTCGAGGAAATAATTGGTCACAATTTTAGAAATGTTCCAATAACGCTACGTAATTGTTTACCTGATATTACAATGTCTCTGGGTGAGTTGTCATCGATGTCTCCTGGTGATGTGATAAATCTTGGGACCAAAGTAGATGAACCAACCGAAGTGAGAATGGGAAATATTAGAGTTTTTCAAGCCAGACCTGTAACAAAGGACGAATTTATGGCTATGGAAATAATTGACCCGGTGAAGGGGGATTAAATGACAGATAATTATTCTGACGATGATTTAAATAACGGCTCTGGAGTAGATGAAGAACATGATATTTCATTTTTGAATGAAATTGAGGTTACGGTTACTGTAGAATTAGGAAGAGCTGTCATGCCTGTTAAAGATATTCTTAAACTACATCGCGGTTCAGTAGTTGAATTAGAAAAATTAGTAGGGCAACCAGTTGATTTATTAATTAACGGAACTCCTATGGCTAAAGGTGAGGTAATCGTAATTAATGAAAGATTTGGCTTTAGAATTACGAAGTTTCTCACTCAAAATGAATTAGTATAGAAGGGGATTAAATGGCTGTTCAGCAGTTAACAAATATTGAAAAAGCTGCAGCAATACTGGTAAGTCTGGGGGTTGAAAAAGCCGCCCAGGTTCTGGCACATCTTACCTATGACCAAGTTCAATTATTAGCAAGTCAAATGGTCCATACCGGACGTATTACTCCTGAAACTCGTGAAGAATTATGTGAAGAACTGGTAGAGAAATATTCCAATTCATTGGGCGATGATGCTGTCGGTGGCCTTGCTTTTGTACAGCGTATTTTATCAGAGACATTTGGCAATGACAGAGCATCTTTAGTTATGGAACAGTTGATGCCCAATAAATCTGGTAAACCTTTCATGTCATTAAGAAGTGCAGACCCACCTAAGATTATGGATGTTCTTGCTGGAGAAAATCCTGCGGTTATAGCAATTGTAATGTATTATCTACCGCGAGATAAAGCTGCACATATTTTAGCAGGACTTGCTGATGGTATTCGTGATGAAGTTGTATTAAGATTAATTAATATGGATACACCAGTGCCACAAATGGTTTCTCGTTTAGATGAATTATTAACTCGAAAATTAGCTGAGATTCAATCTGGAGATGAAGAAACTCGCGAAAAAGATATTGGCAAAGTTTCAGGAGCGCGAACTTTGGTAGAAATATTAGGCCAAGCACATCCAAGTGTCGAAAAAAGAACATATGAATTTTTACAGACTAAAGATCCAGAATTGGCTGAGGAAGTAAGAAAGTCGATGTTTGTATTTGAAGATATTAATAAGTTGTTACCCAAAGATGTACAACAAGTTGTACGTGAATTAACCAATCAAGAAATTGCTATTTCCCTTAAAACAGCGTCAGATGATCTGAAAAAACTGGTTTTTGCAAACGTTTCAGAAAACACTGCAAAGATGATTGCAGAAGAAATTTCGTTAATGGGCCCAATTCGGGTAAGTACTGTGGAAGAAACTCAGCAGAAAGTAGTAGCAACAGTTCGTCGATTGGCAGAAGAAGGTTTAATAAATATGCATGTTAGTGCAGGTGGTGATGATGAATTAATGGTATGATTACGAGTATCAAGGAAGACTGTTTTAACCCCGGCATATTATTGCAAGGGGTTTTTCGTTTTAATACAATTATTTCATATAGTTGCAAAATGATGTATAATATGGTATAATCGCGATTGTATAAAAAGGAACTATATGACAAAATACAACTCAAATAATAGGAATGCCGATAATATTGATGATATGAATAAGGAAGAACGTGAAATGTCGCGTATTTTGCAACATCTTCACGCTTCTTTTGCAGATTCATTCGCACATTTATTTCGTGAGGTTGATGCTAACTCATCATCTGTTTCGGTATCAGATTTGCACACTTCTACGGCTGCGCAGATATTTATGTCTGAAGCTGCTGGTTGGAATGCTACATTTAGTCTTAATGGTCATATTGCCGGTGTAATAGAATTTTCGAATGTAATAAGTACAGTTTTTGCAGGATTATTATGCGGTTATTCCCCAGAGATGTCAGTGCTGACTCCTCGCCCGTTAAGTGAAATTGAACGTGAAATGATGAAAGACAAAGTAGAGAAGTTATTAACTGATTACGCTTCTGCATGGTCTACACGTTTTCCATTACGCCTTGTATATACTAATGATGTATGGACATTCTCTCCAGAAGAACAAGTTTTTGTTGCTTCATATCAAGCGAAATTAGGAAATACAACTGGGTGGGTAAGGATTATTCTACGCATGAGTACCTGGAAATCTGTTATAGATAATGTCAATCGTCGAGTATCTTCACCTACTCCCGTGATGTCGAACCCAAATTTACTTAAGGTATTGGGTGATTGTCCGATTACTGGAAGTGCGATACTTGGTAGTACAAGAGTCACTGTGAATGATATCCTTAATATTCAGGCTGGTGATGTGATTTGTCTTGATCAGCATCCAAACGCTCCTGTTGAAATAAGAATTAATGACGTTCCGAAACTAATCGGTGAAATTAAGAAAGATGGCGGGCGTTATGTGATATCTGTTAATGGAAGAGCAGAAGGGAGGAAATAATGGATTTAAATGATTTGTTGGCCGAGGTTGAAGGTATTGGTAGCGATCAATTTATTCCTCAATCAAAAGAAAAGCCAAAAGCTAAACCTGCTCAGAAAAATGATGTGATTATTAATGATGATATTGAATCACCTGAACCGATACCTTTTCAAATAGGTGGAATGCCAAATATTGATGCAGTATTGGATGTAGAATTGGAGATAACTGTTGAATTAGGTAAATGCCAGATATCTATTAAAGATTTAATGAATGATCCTGTATCATGTCAACTTGTTTTGGATAGGTCTGTTGATGACCCATTAGCCATATATGCAAACGGTCATAGAATTGGATACGGTGAGGCACTGGTTGTTGATAACAGGTTGGCAGTAAGAATAAATAAATTGTCGAATGGTAATGGAGATAATGAATAGTATGAAGAAAATTCTATTTATATTAATGATTATTATCGCAGTAGGTCTGCCGATTTGTTCACAGAATTCAACAGCTGCGAATAATTTAACTATTCAAAAATATGATTCTCAAAATAGGCCGGTTGGAAATATTCCAAATCCAGAAGCAGGGGTACCAATTGGGCAAAATAATGTTACTACTACAGCAACCACACCACCAACTGCAGATAAGTCGGGTGAAAACAAAGAACCTTCTCTCCTATTTAAATTTTTCAATGTAATTTTAAGTCTTGCAATTGTGTTAATTGTTGCATATATTGTTATGAATATTTTGAAGAAAATATATAATGGCGATATACGATTGCCTGGTAATATTAAAATATCAGAATCATCTGTTAAACGAGGTTTAATTCGTGTAGTAGAAACAGCTTCATTGGGTCAGGGTAGGATGTTGTATCTTATAACAGTTGAAAAACGAGCTTTTCTCGTTGCTTCATCAGGTCAGCAATTTACTTTAATCGGTGAGTTTGTTGATGAAGAATGGCAAAATAATATTCCTGCAACATCAAATTCTGGTAATGTAGCACCGATCGAAGCTGCGTTAAATAGAATATTAGGTAATAAGGATAAACAAAATTGAATAAAAGACAACAGTTATTTAGAATATTAGCTGTGTTGTCTCTGTTGTTAATAACAGCTGTTATTAATGCGCAAGCTCCTACTATTCCAAAAGTCAGCATTAATGTTGGACCTGGACAAGAAGGTGACTTATCGTTGAGTTTGCAGATTATTCTGTTATTGACTGTGCTAAGTTTAGCACCGGCGATTGTAATTTTACTTACTTCTTTTACCCGCATTGTAATAGTATTAAGTTTTACTCGAAACGCTTTAGGCACTCAGCAAATTCCACCTAATTCCGTATTGATAGGACTGGCATTATTTTTAACAGCATTTACTATGGCACCAGTATGGCAACAGATAGAAAAAGATGCGTATCAACCATATATGCAGAAGCAAATTGGATACAAAACAGCTTTTGAATTAGCTAAATTTCCATTACGTTCTTTCATGTTTAAACAAACTCGTGATGCAGATCTGGGGTTATTTATCGAACTTGCTAAAATTCAAAAGCCAAAAACTATTGCGGAAGTACCGACTTATATTTTAATTCCTGCTTTTATTATTAGCGAATTAAAAACAGCATTTACGATGGGTTTTTTGATTTTTATTCCATTTGTAATTGTTGATCTTGTTGTGGCGACAGTTCTTATGTCTATGGGTATGATGATGATGCCGCCAGTCTTAATATCATTACCATGTAAAATTATGCTTTTTGTAATGATTGACGGTTGGGCATTAATAGCTCGTAGTATAGTGACCAGTTTTAACTGAAGGTAATTTATAATGACTGACGTGGCTGTTTTAGAAATTGCAAAAAGAGCAATGCTGGTAGGCATTGAAGTTGCTGGGCCATTACTTGTAGCCAGTTTATTGATAGGTACTGTAGTAGGTATATTAATGGCAGCAACTCAAATTCAAGAGTTTACTCTTACTTTTGTACCTAAAATTATTACGATGGCAATTGTGTTATTAGTTGCTGGCCCATGGATGCTGCAAACGATGAAAACCTTTGCTTTAATGATGTTTGCAAAATTACCTGAGATGGCGCCTTAAATGGAATGGCCAGCAAACGCTGATGCTATCCAGAATTTGTTGCTCATATTCGCACGTATGGGTGGGTTAGTTATGACTGCTCCGGTTTTTAGCAGTCATCGAGTACCACCTCAATTAAGAGCTGCCATATCAGTAATTATGACTTTAATAATTTTTCCGTTAGTGCGTCCAATGGCGATTGAAAATTCTATCATAAATTTTGGTTTATTAATATTAAATGAAGTAATTATTGGGTTAGTACTTGGCTTTACTGCAAATATGATTTTTATGGTGATCCAGGTTTCCGGTGAAATACAGGATACACAAATAGGATTTGGTTTTGCCGGGGTAGTTGACCCGAATATGGGACAATCAAGTGCGATTATTGGACAATTGCAAATGATCATGATGTGGATTATTTTTGTCGCAGCAAATGGTCATCATTTTCTGTTAAGAGCTATAACAGAATCATTTATATTAATTCCACCTGGATTGGGTACATTTCAGGTGGCTAGCGTTAATAGAATAGTTGCTATCAGCGCGGAAATGTTGATGTTGGCGCTTAAGATAGGGGCACCAGTGATTGCGGCAGTATTAGTAGCAGACTTGTCTATGGGTGTGTTGCAAAGGACTGCTCCACAATTAAATTTAATGGCGGTTGGCTTTCAAGTTAAAATAGCCGTAGGGGTGATTGTATTAATTCTGGCTATGCCGATGATAGTAAGTATGCAATATGACTTGGTTAGTTATATGGCACGTATTTTCAACGAGATGATGTTATATTTTAAACCTTGATGAGGTAATTTAATGGCAGGTGCAAACGAGGATAAAACCGAGGCCGCGACCCCCAAAAAACGTCAGGATGCACGTGAAAAGGGGCAAGTCGCACGTAGCTTTGAAATAAACGGAGCTGCGGGGTTGTTGGTCGGCATCTTTACATTAAAAGCGTTAGGGCCATATATGGTTAATACCTGGGCGGATATGGCTCGCAAATCTATTCAATCAGCATCGTATGCTTTTGATAATGGTATCATGGTTAATTCTATGATGATAAAAATAGGTTTAAATTTTATGATTTTAGCATTGCCAATAGCTGTTGCTGGAATGATAACCGCTGTTGTATCAAATATGATGCAAGTCGGGATAATGTATTCACCAAAAGCATTGGCATGGGATTTTTCAAAACTGAATCCTTTCCAGGGAATAGCAAGGATGTTCTCGTCAAAAGCTGTTGTTGAAGTATTAAAATCAGCAGCAAAATCTATTATTATCGGGTATGTAGTATATTCATTTTTTAAAAACCATGGTATGGAATTAGTGAGAATTATTAGTACTGACCCGTTAAATATTGGTACGATATTATCCACAACTGTATTTAATTTATTGCTGAGTACCGGTTATGCTGTTATAGGTTTAGCAATTTTCGATTACGCTTACCAGAAGTATGATTTTGAAAAAAATCTGAAAATGACAAAACAAGAGGTTAAAGAAGAATTTAAAAGTAGTGAAGGTGACCCGCAGATAAAGATGAGAATAAGACAGAAAATGCGTGATATGTCGAGAAAGCGTATGATGACAGATGTGAAAACAGCGACAGTTGTAATAACAAACCCGACTCATATTGCGGTAGCCTTAAAATATGATTTCAGCGGTAAAGATCCTGCTCCTAAAATTGTAGCAAAGGGAGAAAGAAGGATAGCAGAGAAGATAAAAGAAATTGCGCGTAATGCAGGTGTGCCAGTTATAGAGAATAAACCTTTAGCACGAGCATTGAATAAACAATGTAACATTGGCGATGTGATACCAGCAGAACTATATCAGGCAGTAGCTGAAGTTTTGGCATTCATATTCAAACAAACAGGAAAAACGATCAACAGGGATGGGAGATTTAATTAATGACACAACAACCACCGGGGATGCAAAAGTTTACGGATTTCCTGCTGAATCTTAGTGATTTACAGGCACCGATGCTTTTCGTCGTCGTTTTGGGTATGTTGGTAGTACCAATGCCGGGCTGGATGCTCGATATGTTCCTTTTAATAAATATTGCAATAACTTTTATAATTCTTTTACGTACATCTACTGTTACGCACGCTTTGGAGTTCTCGGTATTTCCTTCGCTATTATTAATCACTACTCTTTTTCGGCTTTCAATCAATGTATCTGCTACCAGGCTTATTCTAACTAACGCAGGTGATGATGGCGCAGGGCAAGTGATCAAAGCATTCGGTTCATTCGTTATTGGCAACAGTCCTGTTGCTGGTATCGTAATTTTTACAATTTTAATCATAATACAATTTGTTGTTATTACCGCAGGTGCAGGTCGTGTAGCGGAAGTCGCCGCACGATTTACTTTGGACGCCATGCCGGGCAAGCAGATGGCTATTGATGCTGATTTAAACGCAGGATTGATAGATGATGTGGAAGCGCGAAGACGCCGTGAGGATGTATCTCGTGAGTCAGACTTCTATGGTGCTATGGATGGTGCAAGTAAATTTGTTCGTGGCGATGCCATTGCTGCAATTATTATGGTTGTTGTAAACATTCTGGGCGGTTTTGCAGTTGGTATGCTGATTCACCATATGGAATTGAAACAAGCATTGAATGATTATACAATGAAAACTGTGGGAGAGGGGATTGTTACTCAAATTCCTGCATTGATTATGTCTATTGCTACAGGTTTGATTGTAACACGTTCTACCTCTAAATCACACTTAAGCAATGACCTGGTAATGCAAGTTTTAAGTAATCCACATTCATTAGTAGTGGTGGCTGTTATTATCAGTTTATTTGCAATGGTTCCTGGTTTACCCAAATTCCCAATTTTGTTAGTATCAGGTGGATTGGCCGCATTAGCTATATATCAAATGCGTGGCGGTTCGATGACGAAAGAAATTGATGTTTCAAACAAAAAAGCAATTTCTGAATCTGCGTCAGTACAAAAAGCTGCTGCACCGGAAGATATGATGAATCTATTGGCAATCGACCCAATTGAAATTGAAGTAGGATACGGGTTAGTTGCATTAGCAGACCCGATGCAAGGTGGTGATTTACTGGAAAGAATTACAACATTGCGCAAACAAATAGCTGTTGATCACGGGTTTATTGTTCCACCTGTTCGTGTACGTGACAATATACAATTGAAAAGTTCTGGTTATGGGATTAAATTGTGGGATGTCGAAGTTGCAGAAGGTGAAATATTGATGAGATATATGCTGGCTATGAAACCGGGTGAAGGAATGCAATCATTTCCTGGAGGAATCCCTACAACTGAGCCTGCATTCGGTCTTCCAGCGATTTGGGTTTCTGAAACGCAGAAATTTGAAGCAGAAATGGCTGGTTTTACAGTAGTTGACCCTACTACCGTATTAATTACTCATCTCAGTGAAGTTATTAAAAACCATGCTTACGAAATATTAAGCAGGCAAGATGTACAAATGTTAGTAGAAAAGACCCGTTCTTTATCATCAGCTTTAGTCGATGATTTAATACCTAAACAGTTATCATTATCAGAATTACATCGAGTATTACAGAATCTATTAAAAGAACGGGTCCCAATTCGTGATCTAAATCGGATATTAACGGCCTTAAGCGACCATATTACAATGACACATGATATTGATATGCTGACTGAATATGTTCGACAGTCTTTAGCGCGAACAATTACCAGTCAATATCGTTCGGCAGAAGGATTTCTGGAAGTATTTACATTGGAGCCTTCTATAGAACAAATGATAGTCGAAAATTTGCGACAGACACAAATGGGGATGCAAATAGTACTTGACCCTATGGTTGCACAAAAATTATTGATGAAGGTCAAAGAACAGGCTGACCGCGCTATATCAATGGGTTATCAACCAATATTGTTATGTTCTACACAAATAAGACCATATTTCAGAAAATTAATTGAAAAATATATGCCTTCATTAATAATTATTTCGCATGCAGAGATTGTACCAGGGGTACAAGTGAAGGCAATTGGTACTGTAACTTTAAATTAACGGGAGAATAAAAATGGGTTTGCAAAAATTTTCTGCACCCAGTATTAAAGAAGCATTGTTGCAAGTGCAACAGGAATTAGGCGGTGCTGCAATAATATTAGATGTTCGTACCATTAAAAATGAGCCAGGTATGCCGGATACTGTGGAGGTATGGGCGCAAATAAATGAAGAAATAATTGATGAAATATTGCCAAATGTTGTAAATAATGGTTATAATGATGAAGTGAAAGAGAATTTAAATGTTGAAGGTGATGCAGCAGGATATATTTCTGTATTATCCCAACAGTTAAAAGCTGTTCATTCACAATTTGAAGTATTGCAATCAGGTATGTCATGGCTTGGAAGTCATCCTGGAGTTAAGTCTGGTGAAATGGCAGCATTCTTGGCACAGAGTATTTCAGCCGGATTAAATTTCTCTGGGGGTATATCTCCAGCTGGATTTGGATATACTGTAGCATTGATTGGTCCTACTGGTGTGGGGAAAAGCACAACTATTGGTAAATTGCTCTGGCATTTCGCTATTGAGAAAAGCCTAAATATTGGAGTTATAACAACAGATGTAATGCGACCTGGCGCTGTTGAGCAATTAGCGACAGTTTGTGATAAAATAGATATAGAGTTACATGTTGCTTATAATCCTGTTGATGTTGCAACAGCTAAAGGTGAATTACAGAATAAAGATGTGATATTTATTGATACGCCTGGCGGTAGCCAGCGTAATAATGAATATTTAATGGATTTGCAGTCTATAATGTTAGCTGCTGATCCGGCAGAAATACATTTAGTTATTTCTGGAGCAAGCGGCAGTGCCTTAATGCGTGATATAATGATGAGGTATTCACACTTGCAGCCAGACCAGGTAGTTATAACGAAGATTGATGAAGCTCCATCAATGCTGGAGTTGTTTTCTCCGCTGATTAATGCGGGTGTTTCTCTATCGTACTTAGGTACGGGAACTTCAATAGTAAAGGATTTACTATTAGCATCATCTGAAGTTATTGAAGGTTTGCTGAAAGTAGAAGGGGAGGGGTAAATATTGCTGCGAAGAATGTGTTATCAGTTGGGAATACTCGGTAGCGTTGTAGCATTTGGTTTTACTCTATGGAAATCAATGAATAGCGGTATAGGTATAATGGAGGCATCTATTCGTGCAGCAATTGCAGGTGTAATTATTATGATTGCAATGCTGTTTATAGCCTCACTAATTGAAAATCTGGGTTCACATAGTGGCGGTAATTCTGGTAATCAGAATAAAAGCCAAGATTCTATCGATAATAAGGTAGACAAGAATGAATAATATTCAAAGGTGCCGAATACTATGACATTAAATCAACCTGGTAAAAGGGCACAGGAGGATATACTTATGGCAGAACTCTGGGCTGCATATCGTGCCCAGCCAAATGATGAAATGCGTCGGCAGTTAATAGAACAGTATGCTTTGCTGGCAAAATATGTAGTGGATAGATTGCATTTGCAACCTATGCACGGTATAAGTTATGACGATCTTATCGGACAAGCCATTGTTGGTTTAATCGAAGCTATTGATCGTTACGATCCAAGTCGCGGTGTGAAGTTTAATACATTTGCTTATTATCGCATTCGAGGTGCGGTAATGGATATGTTGCGCGATATGGATTGGGTTCCACGGTCACTTCGGTCTAAAAGCAATGATATTATCGGAACTATCACTAAATTAGAAAGTGAATTAGGCAGAGCACCAGAAGATAAAGAAATAGCCAAAGCCATGGGAATCTCAATAGATGAATTTGACCAGATAGTGAATGACGTCGGTGGCCAGGTTTTGATGTCATTAGATGAATATGTTGATTCCGGGGATGGTGATTCATCTGTATCTGTAGGTGATTCATTGGCTGATGATCCGGCAATGAATCCACATGAAATTATTGCTGAAGATGACCAACGGGTACAGTTAGCCCGTTCTATTGAAGCATTGCCAGAAAATGAGAAAATGGTTGTAGCACTTTACTATCAAGATGGTTTGACTTTAAAAGAAATTGGAAAAGTTCTTGGAGTGACGGAATCGCGTGTGTGCCAAATCCATTCCAAAGCAATTATCCGGTTGCGTGCAATGATGGAAAAGGCTAATACTATATAATAAGGGTAAAGCAATGGAAATCAGACGTGTAGATAAAGATCTAATACAACCCGCGGCAGCTTCTGAAGCTGGAAGCAAGGTAGAAGTGGATCGCCGTGCCCGTGATAAAAATAGAAATTTGGATGATAAAAGAGAAGATGATACCGAAGAAGAATTGACCAGCGAAGAATTGGCTAATTTTACGATATATAATCCAGAAGGACATGTGACTGAGAAACAAGATTCATCTCAAATTAAGCACATTAATTTCAAAGCATAAGGTAATTATGATATCACCTGAACAACAAGAGATAGTAATTAAAGCTGTAATAGTCGGTGTTGCCTTAATATGCATTGGTATTTGGCAATGGCGTAAAAAAGTAATTAGCAATCAGGAAGAACCAGTTGATATATCATCAGTAATTGTGCAAAATGAAAGTCAAAAATTTAATGAATTGTTGCAAACTTTTGTAGAAAAAACTAACCAAGAAAGTAACATTATTGTATCAGAACCAGAACCAGAACCAGAACCAGTACCAGAACCAGTACCAGAACCTTTGATATTAAATCCTACTATTACTGAGCAAGATAAACAATTGCCAAAAATTATTAGAAATTTTGATAATAGTGAAGATTTGCCAGCAATAAAAATTATTGAATTGCTGAATGCAGGGATGAGTAATAATGATATTGCAAGATTATTTAAGATATCAACGACTGAAG
This sequence comes from Armatimonadota bacterium, assembly GCA_044344305.1. Taxonomy (GTDB): domain Bacteria; phylum Armatimonadota; class Hebobacteria; order CAIYQO01; family CAIYQO01; genus JBAXQQ01. The sequence continues at coordinate 2,003 of JBIJDE010000021.1, read as the reverse complement.
TTGAAATGATGGTAGAATTACTAAAACGCGATAAATAAAATCTTATCTTTTATCATCTAAAAAACGTGAATCCTGTGAATTCTGGTTTTCTTTATACTGACTTTTAAATTGTTGATTATTTGAGTTTCCCTGCATATCTTTTAAACTGTTCTCGCATTCCTTATACCACCGGTCTAAAGTGATAGCTTCTAATTGTTCTATACCACGTAGATACTCAATATGGTTAGCTGCTTCTTCTTTACATTTTTCTTCATCGGAAGCAAGTGCTGTTTTAATAATATTTGATAAATCTCTTTTAGTTAACTCATCCAATAATATTTGTTTTTTACTTAGTAAATCATTCCTATCATCTAAAGATACAGATAGTTGCTTTTCTGCAAGAGTATGTAAGGCTCGCAAAAGTCTTGTTAAATCCTGTTGTATATGCAATAACTCTGTATTGCTGATTGGCATCAACCTCTTCCTCCGATTGTTGCGGCATTAGTTTCCTGACGTCGTGTCATCTGGTCAGCCTCAGACCATGCATCACGCAAGTCTTTTAAAAGAATGATGACTTCATCAATATTTTCAACCTTGTCATAAACATTTGCATCGACTAATTTATCAAGCATATACATATATAGTTTCTCGAGATTGCGTGCTAATTCCGGGTTTATTGAATGATCAAGAGTTGTCATTAATTCTGTAATTAATGTTTGTGCTTTTGTCAGGTTGCGGTTTTGTTCTTCAATACGTTTATTATTCATAGCATTTTTGCCTTCTATTAGAAAGCGAATTGCCCCATCATAAACCATAATTAATAAACTACCACGACCTGCTGTTGATATTTGGTTAGTCTGGTAATACTTATTGGCGGATAATGCTACCATCATGTCCCCCTGTTAATACTTTTTATCCACTTGACGATGAAGACGACAAACCTGATATTAAACCAGATAATTGTGAGCCCTGATTTTTTAATGTATTCAGGGCTGTTTCCATCGCATTAAACTGTCTCCGCATACGAGCCATTTCACTGGTAACTGATGCGTCAATTCTTGATATTTCGCTATCAATTGATGTCATCTGTTGATTTATAGAATCGGTTGTGGATTTAATTCCACCCTCGGAACCTGTAATGAAACTTAAGGCTTCATTTAGTATAGAACCGATCCCTTTTGTGAAAATCATTGACCCGCTAAAATTATTATCGGTACTATTGACAGTAATCTTTAGTCCTTTTGAGTTACCTGTTGTAGAATCTAATAATTGACCTGTACCTGTAGCTGCTTCACCATTTATTGTTCCAACAATATCTTTTCCGATATACCCCAGGTTTCCATTAGCTAATAATTCAGTTAACACTGTTTTGCCAATCCCTGTTGAACCTGAAACAGATGCATCTAAGTTTGAACTGGTATAAATGCTTTGTCCTACACCATATTTTTTTTGTGTTAGTGTTAGGAAGTTTCCTGTTCCTGTACCATCTGCACCGGTTAATTGTGCAATAATGCTTGAATCATTGGTTTTTGCATTTATTGCGTTAATTATCTCATTACCTTTGTAACCAGCTTTCAAAATTATACTTGAACCGTTAACATTCAATGTTTCATCTTGAAGAAGTCCATCTGTTGGTAATGATTGAGTTGATATAGTTAATGCAGCGTGTGTTGCGGCTTGAGTTAATTGTATGTCATATCCTGATGTTCCACTAACTTTTGTATCTGATGTTGAACCAGCGTAGGATAATTCTGTTTTAGGGGAGGTACCCCATGAACTGAATAATTGAAACACAGCATTTTGGTTTTTTGCAATTGCCTCATTTAATTTAGTGCTATCAAGACTTAAAGTTCCTGATGATTTGAAGCTCAATCCTGCTTGAACCCCATTATTCATCGTAGATGTTAATCCAGCAATTGATGTTGTTAATGTTGATGAAATATCATTTAATGTTGATTGTAATTTATATTCACCAAATAATAATCCGGTGTTGCCAGTTTTGGGGTCAAATGTATTCATCTGTT
>JBIJDE010000222.1:0-7724 GCA_044344305.1 Armatimonadota bacterium | reverse complement strand
AATTTACCGATTTTATCATTTCTTCAATAGCATCTTTAAACCAATCCCAAAAAGTATCGTTGAGTTTTCCTTGTTCTGATCCGAAAGACATAAAATCGTGTATTATTTGAACTCCATTTTTATTTAATTCAAAACAGGCAATATCACCATTATCACTTCTTTTTGCAAATGGAATCAACATTCTTTCTGGATATCTTTCTTTTAGTCCATCAATCAAAACCGTCGTATTAATTTTGTCCAACAAATACCATATATCAAAATTAACCAACTCCAATTCACTGATGCACCTTAGGCCATATGGGTAAGCAAATCCTTCTGGTAAAATATTTTTTTCTAATAATTCTTTTCCATATATCAGCACAACACCAGTGCTTATTTCATATTCTTCTTCCATTATTTCGTTCTCAATCATTTCATCAACAACAAAATATAGCCAACTCCAAAAATCATTAAAACATTGTCTTTGTTCCCATCCTGGACTCGCATAATCATGTATTATTTGAACACCATTCTTATGTAACTCAAAACAAGCGATATCATCATTATCCTTTCGTTGAGCAAATGGTATTAAGACTCTATCTGGATAACGTTGTTTTAATCCATCAATCCTAATAGTTGCTGAAGATTTATCCATAAAATAATAACACTCAAAGTCTACAAGATTTAATTCTATAAGACGCTTTAATGCAATAGGATATTTGAATCCTTCTGGTAAAAGAGAATCATCAAGTAGTTGTATTTTCATTTAATTACCATCCCACCCCGTAATATTACTTCCATAAGGATATAATTCTCTAAATAATCTAGAAGATTGATTTGCAATCCTTAGCAAAATCGCTTCTCCCCATGTATTTGGTGCCACGCCATCTCTCGTAAATCTTATTACCTGAGCAGGTGACAATAACTCATCAAAATCATGTATATTTCCTTTCACACCAGTACCTGTATTTTTTGCTGCTAAAAGCCTTGAATTATCTACAGTTGTTAATTTTCCGTCTGGCATTTTTACCATATCTATTGGATCTCCTTTCCAACCACTTTGTTCCATACTTTCTATAATCTCAGCAGCATCATTTACAGATTTTTGACTAAATCTAATTTTATTAGGATCTATTGTTTGGGGTCCTCTCCACATGCCACCAGGCATGAGAGCTCCCGGTACACCTTCTGTTATAGCTGCAACAGGTCCAGTTGCCATAGCTCCAAAAGCAAATCCAAAATTAAAAGGATCTTCTAATGGCTTAAGAAAGGTATCATCTAAGGCTGCAACAAAGTTCCCTTTACGTTTTACAGTGTTGTATATAAGTGCTCCAGTGGCAATAGCACCACCAACACTAGCAACGACAACACCAGCTGGCGGAAACGCCACACATGCTACAGCTAATGCAGAACCTCCTAAAGATGCAACACCCGCTTTCCAACTGAAATGGTCCCAAAAACCTTCTTCACATAAACCTTGTGGATCACTAGCATTCACAGGATCCCCGCTGCAATATGCATACAAGTTCATACCACCAGCAGAACCTATTGGGTCAGCTGTTAACCAGCGACCTGCCAACGGGTCATAATAGCGATATGTACAGAGGATTAATCCTGTTTCGTGGTCAGTATAATAACCTTCCTGACCTTTATACCCATATGGATCTGTAGTATCACCGCCAGCAAGCAAATTGCCAAAAGCATCATAGCGGTCAGTGGATTGTTGTATGCCGTTGCCATTTAAACGTAACGCCACATCACCCTGCGGATCAAAGATATACCATGTCTCCTTGCTGCCGGCTGTCACTGTCCTGCTTAGTAAACCGGTTGGTCCCCATGTGTTATAACTGGATAATGCGTTAGTGGAATCTATCTCGCAAAGCAGTGTGGTACCGCTATAAATATAATAAATACGCCCGGCGGTATTTTCTTTCCATGCCCGCAAACCATCACTGCGATACCCGGCAGTTATAAGAGTATTCGTACCTATTTTATAAGATACAAGGTTATTCTGAGCATCATATTTCAACTCGCTGCTGGCATCTTTATATTTTGTGGGGTTGCCATTGCTGTCATATTGAAATAGGGATTGGCTGGATGGCAGCAATGAATTAGTCTGATCTGCTGCCAAAGCATAACCGTCCCACTGATAATCATTGTTATAATGCCGTTTATAATCAGTTCCTGTAAAACCGGTTATTTCATGTGACGAAGTAAGGATATTATATTGATCATCAAATGAATAAGCATTAGTGGTAGTTTGTCCACCAGCTTGCGGAACCCAGCTCTCTGACTGTAGACGCTGCTGGTTATCGTAAGCAAAGGAGCGATTGCCGTTGAATGCCGGTTTTCCCCAAATATTCGTATTGTATCCGGTAAGTCCACCAGAATCAGGGTCATTATATGTAAATCCGCTATATCGGGTCAGCAGATTACCATTTGGATCTTTACTTTCCTGCTTGCTTAATCTATCGAAACTATCATAGTAATACCAGGTTTCTGCGTGATTGCCCAGACGCTGACATTTCAATGAGCGGTCAGAATTAAACTCCCAACTTGATTGTTTGCCATCAGGATTCTTTAGGTTAATCAGCCTGCCATCTTTATCGTATGTATAATTGTAATCAAGAGTTTTAGTCGCAGTTACGATTTGATTACTGGCAAGACTGCCATCTGGATTGTAGCTGTAATTCACTGTCGCTGTCACATTGCCAGTTGGTTGAGTATATGCAGTAGCAACAGAAATAGTACTGCCATCCAAGCCATAACTATATGTACGCGTTCCAGTATAATCAGAGACGGTATGTACCTGTCCATCAGGATAATAAGTATAACTTACACTCGGGATATTTGCTGCTGGGTTATTTGTGTCAAAATAATCAATTGATAATAACTCTTTTTTGCCTGCCGGATCATAGTTGTATGTAGACCTAATACCACGACCATCTATTGATGTGATTACACGGCCATTCGGATCCCATGCGGTATTATGAACAGTCTGATTAGCCGGTCCAACAACATCGGTCAAGTGTCCAACAGCATCAAAGCTAAAGGTAGTAGTCCGGGGAGTTGCACCGCGGCAATCTTTTAGTTCTTTAAGACGACCAAGGCTGTCATATACTCTCTCTACCTGCAGTTTATCATCAAGCAGCGACTTAACCAGTTTGCCTTCACTGTCATATTTATTTTCAACTATATGCGCAACTTTAAATCCGGGGATTCCATTTGCAAATTTATAATATTCAGAGCCATTTGAAAATACAAGTGATTTCTGGGCAAAACCACCCGGATAAGCATACATGTTATATACTATCTGTTGTTTTTGAGTAACCGGGTCAACAGGACCTTTAGTTAGTACTACCTGATCAGCGATATTATACGTCATTTCTGTTCGCCGTCCATCAGTATCTATTATGACGGTAATATTACCGCGTGAGTCATAACGATAATGAGTGGTTCGATTATTCTGATCTGTTACGGTTAACGGCAACATTGTTTGGGCAGCCGGTTTATATGGACCAGGTTTATACCCATTTACATCATAATCAGGATCTTTGTCATACCTATAACTCCTGGTTGTTTTACGAGTTCCGGTTGCTGCACTGGCTGGTTCTTCAACTTCTACCACCCGACCATAAGCAGGACCACCTTTTTCAAAATCATATGTATATGTTGTGGTAACCAAAGATTCTATTGTAGCACCGGGACGCAATACGCTGACAGTTTTTATTAAGTCATATTCTGATGTATAGGTATAAGCAGTTTGAGTTATACCATTTTTCTTAGTTGTCAATAATTTGCTGAGTTGTCCAACACCATCGTAACTATTTATCGCACTACCATATGGTCCAGAAGCCTCTATTACTTTTCCATCGTTATTATAGACCAATGATACAGATTTACCATCACTATCAACTATAGATGTTGGTTTATCATAAAATATATCATTTTCATATTTAATACTGGCTTGAGTATTATCCATTTCTAAAACGCCAGCATTTCGACCATAGACATCAATTTTTTGAGTATATCTTCTAATCTGTTGATTAGAACTATCAAGAATTTTCACATCAGTAGAACTATCTGAATAATTGAATACAATCCTGGTTCCCTGCGAGTCCTTTTGAGAAGTTACCCGACCTTCTGAATCAATGGTGAAAGTCAAAGTACTGATACCTGTTCCTATTGGTGATGGCTGCGATACTGTGGTTAATAGCTGTTTCTGATCATATGGGGTATAAGTATATTCCCAACGGGGAGATGCCCAATCTGCTGCAGTAAATTGAGCGTCTGCTGATTTTATTTTACTTACCTTTGATAGTGAAACTCCATATTTATAACCTACCTTTCTAAATGGTTTCCCTACCGAGTATTCAATAAGTTCACTCAATAACCCATTAACATTATAATTAAACTTTAATAATATCTTGCCAGATGTAACATCTTCTATTTGACTTGGGGCAAAATTATAAGCCGATGTTCGACCGGTAAAGCGAATACTGCGTCCAAAACGATTGGTTATACGATCAACTTGATATGAATCACAACCAGCTGGTTTGGTAAAAGTCATAGTCATTTGATCTTCACTTGTCATAGATATGCTATCCCATAAACCAACAGTTGTAGTGTTTGGAACACCTTTTATAACATATGGGGTGCCATCTTCTAATTTAAAGTTAGTAGGATTAGTGGGATTACCATCTCCATCAAGCTGAGGAATAATTTCCTGGCTGTAACCATTCGGATGAGATAAAACCAAACTACCCCAATCTTGTGCAGGAACTTCAATACGATAATTAAGATTATTTGTCCATCCTTTAGGTAAACCCGGTGAACCATAATCCAGCTTTGCCAAAGCAGAAGAATAGGTTCGCGAGAAAGATACACCCGGACCATTAGGATTAGGCACTACTAAATCAGGTTTTGACGAATGAGTCTCCTCCCCGGTAGCAAGATCTACCGGATCTGCTGCTGTCGGACGACTCTTATCCCATGGTGAGTAGATTGAATGATACTTACCGCGGTTAGCCATAACTGTATCAAGTGAGTTGAAAAGATATTCCCTTAATGGAACATATGTCCAAAAACCATACCAATGTAAATGTATAGGAGAATCACCAGTCTCTATTTGTTCATAACTCGTATAATCACCAGGAACTACGACGAAATGAAAAGATATATCATCATCAGGTTGTGGGACAGCACCAGTCCTTTGAATCATATCTACAATTACATGTGCATTATGAACATATGTGTATTTATTGAAAGTAAAATCATATAAATGAAAGCTTCTTTTTATTTCACTGGCTATAATCTGAAAATATATACCCCCATCCATTCTATACCGTGTATAATAACTGCCAATTTTAATTTCACTTAAGTTCTGATATTCATATAAACCTGAATTATTAAATAAATGGAATTGATTATTACCGCCATCACTTACCATGCGACCATTTATATATAATGGTACTGGACGCAGACTAAAACGAATCTGGTCTGTTGAATGTTCCTGAGGTGAATTTTCCTTAATACCAAGCCAAAATGGTATGCGGTTTACAGTACAATACTGAATTTTTTGAATTGCTGCCTGATTCAATGGAACTTTTATCGGTTGTGTACAATCACGCAAAAATATCTCATCTGAAGCGACTGCAGGAGATGAAATATTTGGCCATGCAATAAGTTGAGTCATGCCACATATTACAGATACTGCCATCAAACTCATCATTACAAAAATACGTCTTAACATATTAATTTTCATCATATTTATAGTTAACCATTGTTCCTGAATCCGCAACATGTTGTTTTGTCCTCCACCAGAAAATACTCTAGATGCTATAAAGATATTTTTTCTCCGATTACTCTTGTGTGATAAACTCGAAAGTTTTCATGCTTTCTGTGAAAAGAGCAGAGAACTTCTCACCGTCTTTAACTAATACAGAGCAAGTGAAAGTAATCTTCTGTTTATCCGGTCCTGCAAAGAAATATTGAGTTTGGCGCAAATTATACTTGCCTTGTTTAGCAGTATAGACAACTTCTTCACCGGTAATACCATTAGATGTTTCAAAACTTTTTCTACTGATTACTAAAAAATTATCAAATTTCTTCTTGCCATCTACAACAGCGTTGTCAACATATTTTTTCAGTGTTCCGTCAAACTGTTCGTCTATTACACTGATATTTGACGGGTAATTATCAACTACTGGCCCAAGAACAATAGAATAAGGTAGGCCATTAAATTTCTTGAATGACCAGTCCTTGGGTGCACAGTAAGAAAACCCGCCAGCTTTCTCTTCATGTCTGGTGCCGACTTCAGCAAATGCTGAAACAGCAAGGACAGTTAATAGTGCTAAAAGCACGATTGTAATGTAATTTTTCATTGGATACCCCTTATATTAAATTTCTATTTACTTAACCCTAACGAATGCAAATTTTCTTTTTTTACTAGTGCAATATGACCATCAACATACGATGCAATACATTGCTGATTATGACGAAATTGTATATCTTGTATACCTGTCAAAAAATGAGCTGAATTACCACCATCCGCAGTTAATATAACTTTCTCTGCAGAAGGAATAGAGCTGATTTTAGATTTGCTTATCAGTTGATTATAACCATAAGAATTAATCAATCCTTTCTCAGATGAAGGACATCTTAAAGTTGCTGGTTCAACGTAGATATCTGCCCACATCGTTTTATCAGGTGGTAATTCGTCATTATTATCCTGTGCATACATCTCTATTGCCGCGGCAAATATTCGTTGATTATTCAAACATGTTGATTGCCGTGCTTTTTCACGTCCTTTAGCAAAAGCCGGAAACATTACTGCCGGAAATATTATAAAAGTAAATAATATAGAAAGCGAAACCCCTGTAATTGCCATCCCTTGACCAATAATTTGACCACGACTATTATTGATTTTTATTAATGCAATAACACCCAGAATTAATCCAACAATACCGCATATAGGAATGAACGCAAGTATACCCAATATCAGCGACGCTATAGCCAGACCGCTCTTTTCAGGGGGAAGCGGTTGCTTAGCACGCGATGAAACACCTGTAATAATTGGAGATTTACCTGCTGTCGTTTGACTATCAACTGTAAAATCATTTAAACAGCTACTGCATTGAATTATTTTACCGCGATAAGCTTCATCGCAGGTTACCTGCTTTTTGCAATGCGGACAGGTTGTTTGAATTGTTGACATGAGTTATTACCTTTATTATTATGTATTTATATCAGAACATATTAATTCTTGATACACACAATATAATCTTTATCCGAATACTTTCTTTTGACTCTGATTACTGTTTCGCTCTCCCAAGCTAATTCTCCGGAATAATCAACTATGTTTTCGTCATCATTGGGCAATTTTGATAACAATCTATCTTTTTCAACAATATTGCCTTTCTTATCTTTAATTATTACATACAGATGAAGTATGCAGGTAAGATATTCACAAAACAGTTCTGCTTTATATCCTGTTGCCTGGTGAACTGACTCTCCCAATATATAGCTGTTATCATAATTACTATTAACAACCATATTATGAGCATAATCAAAAGGTGCGCGATTCCAACCTGTGTATTTTAACAAATCGCTGATACAAGAATCAATAAACTCCAACACTATCTTCTTTTTTTCAATTTCAGATAACATCAACAAACCATTAAAATCATCATATAACACATACATCTGATAAACACCATCTACATTTTCTGGCTCTCGCAACATTT
>JBIJDE010000221.1:0-7733 GCA_044344305.1 Armatimonadota bacterium | reverse complement strand
AATGATGGAGATAAATCTACCTCTCGTGAAAAATCAAAAAGCAGGTTTGAAAAGATATTAAATGATAATAATAGATTGGGAACTACTGAAGATTTGATAAAGATGGTGAATCAAATGATGTTTCCTTTAATTCCAGGTTTTACTGTTGAGGAGTTGATAAATGAATAATTTACCAAAATACTATTGCACAAAGGTACAGCGAGAAATCGAAATAACTGGCCTTGGTAATGATCCGTTATGGCAAACTGCTGATGTTATGAGTTTACTTAACATGACACCAAATAATACAACACCTGTTAAAACAGAAGTTAGAATGATGTATTCTGATACGTGTTTGTATATTTCTGCAATTTGTGAAGATAACTATATACACGCAACCTTCACAGAGCATGATGCGCCAGTATTTACCGAAGAGTGTATGGAATTTTTCTTATCTCCCTCTTCTTTAATGCGCCAGTATTATGAAATTAATTTTTCACCTACTAATGTGGTTTTTGATTCATTAATTTTAAATCATAGAAGTCCTGAAGTGCCGAAGGCAAAATTTATCGGTCTTACTCAATACGATTGCGAAGGATTAATTAGCAAAACTGTAATAAATGGGAAAATGGATACCCCTGGTAATTTTAGTTGGAGTCTTGATGTTGCCATTCCGTTTAGCAATCTTCTTGGACCTGATAATATCGTTCCCAATGTTGGTGATTCTTGGCGTATGAATGTATATCGTATCGACATCGCTGCAGAAGATAAAAAACAATATCATTATGCCTGGTCTGCATTTGAAGAGATTGATTTTCATCGTCCTTGGGGATTTGGAACTTTATTTTTTAAATAGATAAATATTTTAAAGGAAATAATTATTTTACTAAGTATAAAATAAAGATAAAACGTATTATTGATTGTTCGAGGAGTTATTATGAAACCTGTAGTTATAGGTGTTATTGGATGTGGTGGAATATCCCCATCATATTTAAGCAATCTAACAACACATTTTTCTCATCTGGTTACTGTTAAGTCTGTTGCGGATATTTTCCCAGAACTTGCACAAAAGCGTGCAGAAGAGTTCGGTATTAAAAATGTAGTTACAACTAATGAGTTATTAAATGATTCTGAGATTGAATTAGTATTAAACTTAACATTCCCGTTTAATCATTATGAAGTATCATCTGCTATTTTAAATTCTGGCAAGCATTTATTTTCTGAAAAGCCATTAGGAATGACTCGTGAAGAAGGTAAAGCAATTTTAGATTTAGCCAATAAGAAAAATTTGAAAGCGGGTGGGGCAGCAGATACTTTTCTTGGAGCCGGATTACAGACTTGTCGTCAATTAATTGAAGATGGGAAAATCGGTACTCCTACTACTGCTACAGCTTCTATTGGATTAAAATATAATGGAGAACGGATTTTTCAGGTCGGTCCATTATTTGATATGGGACAATATTATTTAACTGGGTTATTATCGTTACTCGGTTCTGTGAGAAGAGTTACTGCTTTCGCAACTATTCCTTTCCCCGAAAAAACTTATCCTGATAATTCACCTGATGCCGGAAAAACTTACAAGGTTGAAGTACCAAGTCAAGTTATTGGCGCGCTGGAGTTTGAAAGTGGTTTAACAGCTTCATTTTCCGCTTCTGCTGAAGCTGCTTGGTATAATCCACGTATTGATGTTTTCGGTACAGATGGATTTATTAATGCACCTGATGCGAACATGTATACAGGTACTGTAAAATTACAAGGCAATGACGTTGAGTTAATAGAAGGATTTAAAGAAAAAGGACGTGGTTTAGGTGTCGCACAAATGGCATATGCTATTAGAAATAATCAACAGGTAATTGCAAGTATCGAAATGCAGTATCATATTCTTGATATCATGGCATCATTGCTCGAATCATCAGAGCAAGGGAAAGCTATAGAAGTGAAAAGTCGTTGGGAGATACCAGCAATTTTAGATTTTGTAGAATTAATGAAGAAATAAAGAGGGGAATATAATGAAAATTAGATTAGGTCTTATTGGTATTGTTGGCGATGAACTTAAAACTGATTATTGGGGAACAATACAACGGATAAAGGATATCGGTTATGAAGGCATTGAAATTAGTGGTGGTTTATTTGATAATCTTCCATCGTCATCAATAAACGAATATAAACAATGTGTTGATGACATAGGTATTAAAATCATTAATTGTCATGCCGGTACATTTTACAGCTATAAAGATGAACCAGAATCATTTATTACAATCATGCAAAAATTAAAAGCATTAGATTGTGAATATATTACTATGTCATGGGGTCCTGTTGAGTCTGTAGAACAATTAGTAGAACACGGGATAATGTATGATGCAATGGGTAAAGTTGCTAAGAACGAAGGTATGACTTTGCTATATCATAATCATGACCATGAGTTCCAGCAATTTGATGGAAAATATGCACTGGATATATTGCTTGAAAATGCAAGCTCAGATAATCTGCAAGCTCAAATTGATACAGGTTGGGCATTCATGGGTGGTGTTGATCCTGCTGAATATATTACAAAAATTTCTGGTCGTGTGCCATTAATTCATTTAAAAGATTTTTATGATCGCTCTGAAAGGCAATCATTTACTGAGTTAGGAGATGGATTAAATGATATTCGTTCAATCATCGAAGCGGGTAATTCTGCTGGCACCAAATGGTTTATAGTTGAGCAAGACAAACTGAATAAACTATCGGCATGGGATAGTATAACAAAGAGTTATAAATATATTAAAGAACTTGGGTATATTTAAAATGTCAGATTTTTATATGATTCTTAATAATTTGATGAGTAAATATTGTGCTGAAACCAATAAATGCGTTGGTGCATCAGTTGTCAGAATTAATTCTAAGTTTATCTACTCGTTAGATCTATTATCAATTAATGATAATGTTCATAAATTAATTACAGAAATTGATGGTAACATAAATGAATATAAAATAGATTTTCATTTGTCACCGTCTTCTATTTGTGTGTTGCCTGCTTTAGCCGTCTTAATTTCCAATTTCCAATTGATTTCAATTTATTCAGAACAAGTAATTGTGAGTGGTGATAGTTTATTATGCAGTTATCTTAATTATTCATTAAAGTTTAATGGCACAAACTCTGTTTTATGTGTAGGTACCAATAAACAGAAGTTATTGCGTCTGGTGTCAAATACTGATATAAATTTATTTTTCAACGCATTAACTCAGAGTCAAGATGAAGTAATTATTGATAATTATGATTTGAATATAATTGTTGATTCAGAATGTAGCAATTTAATTAATAATGAAATTGCAAAACATCATCTTAAAATAGATAATTATGAGATTTCATCAAACCTAATTGATAAATTGTCAGAATGGTTATATGAGCGGAAAATAAATGACGAAACTTTCTATTACGATGATGTTTCTTTATTGAATAATAATGAAACATTAAGTGCTATTTTTATTAAGGTTTCGTAAAATAGCAGGAAAAGCGATATGAATTATAGAAATATATTTCAGCCACCTTAGAAAATGGGGTGGCATTTTCTTATTAACGAGGTATTTTGATGGGTACTACATTATCTTATAAGATTTTACAGAAACATTTGGTTTCAGGAAACTTAGTTGCTGGCGAGGAAATTGCAATAAAAATAGACCAGACTTTAACTCAAGATGCAACTGGTACAATGGCATATTTACAGTTTGAAGCTATGGGAGTTCCACAAGTTAAAACAGAGAAATCTGTAAGCTATGTTGACCACAATATGTTGCAAAGTGGATTCGAAAATGCTGATGATCATAGATTCTTACAATCGATAGCAAAGAAATATGGAATATTTTTTAGTCGTCCTGGAAATGGAATATGTCATCAAGTTCATTTAGAAAGATTTGGCGCACCAGGTAAGACTTTACTTGGCTCTGATAGTCACACACCGACAGGTGGTGGAATTGGGATGATTGCTATTGGTGCTGGTGGATTGGATATAGCTGTTGCTATGGGTGGTGGAGCATTTTATTTGACAACCCCAAAAGTTGTTGGTGTTAAACTTACCGGTTCATTATCTCCATGGGTTAGTGCAAAAGATGTAATCTTAGATATATTAAGACGCCTTACAGTAAAAGGTGGAGTTGGGAAAATAATAGAGTATTATGGTCCTGGTGTGGCATCATTAACTGTTCCAGACCGAGCAACCATAACTAATATGGGTGCTGAATTAGGAGCAACGACATCGATTTTTCCAAGTGACGATATAACCCGTAAATTCCTTGAACTCCAAGGTAGAAGCTCTGCATATCATATATTAAATGCAGATGCTGATGCAATATATGATGAAATAATTGAAATTAATCTTGCGGAATTAGTTCCATTGGCGGCTTGTCCCCATAGTCCTGATGCGGTAAAAACATTAACAGAACTGAATGGAATTAAGGTAAATCAGGTTTGTGTTGGAAGTTGTACCAATTCATCTTATAAAGACCTTGCGATTGTAGCTGCTACATTGAAAGGAAAAGCTGTTCATCCCGATGTATCACTAACGATCTCTCCGGGTTCAAAACAAGTATATAAAATGATTGCTGAGAGTGGAGTTTTAACCGATTTAATATCATCTGGTGCTCGTATTTTAGAGTCTGGTTGCGGACCATGTATTGGGATGGGACAATCTCCATCTACAAACGCAGTCTCTGTGCGTACTTTTAATCGTAATTTTGAAGGACGGAGTGGAACTAAAAGTGCACAAGTTTATCTGACAAGTGCAGAAGTCGCTGCAGCTGCCGCTTTGACAGGACAATTAAGCGATCCGCGCAATTTAGGACCTTTACCACAAATTACTGCTGCTTTTACTGGTACCATTGATTTACAAGATAATATGATTGAATCACCTGCTGGATTTCCTAATGATATTGAAATAATTCGAGGTCCTAATATAAAACCGTTGCCAATTCATCCTGGTGTTACTGATTCTTTAGAAGGTGAAATACTTTTAAAAGTAAGCGATAATATTACAACTGACCATATTATGCCTGCCGGTGCTAAGGTATTACCATTACGCTCAAATATTCCTGCTATAAGCGAGCATGTATTCGAGGGTGTAGACGCATCATTCGCTAAACGTGCAAAAGAAAAAAATGGAGGTTTTATTGTAGGTGGTTCAAATTACGGCCAAGGTTCAAGCCGAGAACATGCTGCATTAGCACCTATGTATTTAGGTGTGAAAGCAGTAATTGTAAAATCATTCGCTCGTATTCATCGTGCTAACTTGATAAATTTTGGAATTATTCCGTTAACATTTATTAATGTAGATGATTATGACCATCTACAAATGGCAGAATATATTAAAATCCCGGAAATTAAATCAAAATTACAGTATGGCAAACCGTTAGAGATTATTGCTGGAAGTCAGACTATTCTTGCAAATGCAGATTTATCCCCACGTCAAATTGAGATTATTCTTGCTGGGGGATTATTGAATTATATGAAACCTAAAAAATAGTTTATAGCATAAGATATTAAAAATGACTGATAAAGCATACATTTTCACTGTTATTGAATTAACAAAATATATAAAAAATCGTCTGGAACGTGATGTAACGCTTCAAGGGTTACTTGTACGTGGTGAAGTATCAAATTGTACATATCATAGTTCGGGTCATTTATATTTTACCTTGAAAGATTCGGCAAGTGAAGTAAAATGTGTTATGTGGCGTGATGCTGTTGCTCGTATGAATGTACGTATAGAAAATGGCATGAAAATAGTTGTTACTGGTCAGATATCCGTATTTGAAAAATCTGGACAATATCAGTTATATGCACATAATATTGATCAGGAAGGCCTTGGGAATCTATTTTTAGCGTTTATGCAATTAAAAGAGAAGTTAGAAAATGAAGGAATGTTTGATGAGGAAATAAAGCGACCTTTACCATTAATTCCAAAGAAAATAGCCTTAATAACTTCTCCAACAGGTGCGGTTGCTCATGATTTCTGCACGGTGAGTATTCGAAGGTGGATAGGTAGAAATATAGTTATAATTCCAACTGCTGTTCAAGGAGTAGGGGCACCGTTATCAATATTAAAGTCATTAAAACTTGCTCAAAAAATAGAAGATGTTGATGTTATAGTCTTGGCAAGGGGTGGCGGTTCTTTTGAAGATTTGGCATGTTTTAATGACGAATCTGTAGCAAGAGCAATTCGAGCTTCGGTTATCCCTGTAGTAAGTGCTATTGGGCATGAAACTGATTTTACCATTGCTGATTTTGTTGCTGATTTGCGCGCTCCTACACCAAGTGCAGCCGCGGAATTAATAGTTCCTGATATGGTAGGAATGCATAATTATTTGCGAAGTGTACAAAATAGATTGCATGATAAAGTTAAATCATTCATAAAAAAAGAAAAAAGTCATCTTGACTTATTGTCTGCATATCCAGCAATAAAAAACCCTATGGTGATAATATATCAATCGCATCAGCATCTGGATTTACTGGGTGAACGCATAATATTATATTGGAAACAAAAGTTGGAAATGCAGAAAGCGAAAATTAATTCATTATCCGACAATTTAAATGCTTTAAGTCCAGAAAATGTATTAAAACGTGGTTATGCATTAATTGAAAATGCAAAAGGCGAAATTATTATCTCAAAACAAATGGCATCAAATGAAGATAAGTTATCTATAAAGTTCATTGATGGGAACTTAACTGTTATACCGGAGAAATAGAATGAATTTTTCAAACTTTTTTATAAATAATAAAACAGGTATGTTGCGCAGTGGATGGCGTGCATTAATATTCATTTGCATTTTTCTCTTCTTAGTTCAATTTGCTTATTTTTCACTTTATAATATCATTACTTATGGCAATAATTTTAGATTAGACGCAATATCTGATGTTTTTTTACAAGGTATTATTTCAATTGTAGTGGTTATTCCTCTTTCGATATGGATGGTTAGATCATTTGATAAAATATCTGCCACATCACTTGTTTTTAATTTAGATAGGAAAGCTATTAAAAATATCATAATTTGTTTTTCAATATCATTATTGGTATCTGCTGTTATAATCTGGAGTTTAATATCTTTTAAAGTAATTTCATTTACCCAGATACCAGATGTTCCTCATACTGTTTATTTTTATACAATGATTTTTTGGTTGTTACTTTTTGTTATCATTGACGTCTGTGGTGAGGAACTTGTTCTTAGAGGATATTTACAGCAAACTCTTGCTCGTGGAATAGGTTTATTTCCATCAATTATAATCACGGCATTAGTTTTTGTCTTTTTGAAAAATATGTCTTTTAAAAATGTTAATATAATTGAGTGTATAAATCTTATGCTAATGAGCATTGCATTATCATTGGCTATGTTTAAATCTGCATCAATATGGGTTCCTTGTGGTTTACATATTGGTTGGGATTTGTTACAAACATTGGCCGGAACAAAAGGATTTGATTACCATATCTCAAGTATATTTTATTCGATTAGCGAAAATCCAGGTATATTTTATAACAAAATATATGGTATGGATGGTTCAATATCTGGATTACTTGGATGGTTGATTATTATTCCGATAATATATTTTCTGCCATTAGGAAAATCATTGAAAGATCATTGGTGGCAATTTTCTGACAATATACATTCTTCTAAAATGCGTATATGGGATTTCTGTGTTAATAATCGTGATTATTATCAATGGAAATTTTCTGGTCAGGAAGAAGATGAAGATGAAGAATAATCTGACCGCATCGGAAATAAGA
>JBIJDE010000220.1:0-7748 GCA_044344305.1 Armatimonadota bacterium | reverse complement strand
GATATAAAAGCATCCAGCGCATTTCTGTCTCCATCATTCGTAGTATTTACCACCACGACATTATATTTGTCAGTCTTTAAATAATCAATTAACTTTCCACTCGGACAAATATCTACTTCAAACCCCATAGCTATCAAAGGCTTGGCAACATATTCACGATGCACATCGCCATAAAATAAAACTGCAGGCTTGACCGCAATCGTAGTTATTGCTGTTAATACAATAAATATCAGGGTTATCAGAAAACGCAACATGGTGTTTTATCTCCTAAGTTTATCTATTAGACAATTTATTATTGGAACGGTTCTTATATTATACTGCTAAATTTTCGCACCTTTATAAAAAAGGTGCGAAAATTCTGTTTATAATTATGGTATGCCAGATTAATGATAAACTCTGACGTTTTTGATCCATTCGTATCCCATTGCACCATTTACACAAACATAACCGGCTATTTTATTGTTACCCGGCGCGCAATCGTTTGCCAGTGTAATAGTCGCTGAATTATTACCAACCAGTTTACCATTACTGAGATCAGTTATTGACATGAAACATTTGCCGGTTGTGGTGGTGCCATCAGGAACAAAAGTAGCACGGCAATGATAATATGTATAGGTCCGCATCGGATTGACAACATTCTTTGCAGTAGCTGCAATGGTATTGTCTTTTATCGCATTGGCTGTTGATCCCTGGCCAAAGAAATGTGAACCGTTGCTGTATAAACCTGTCCAGCCATTATCATTTGAATCATAACTTGCGCCGGCATAGCATTTGAATCCCATGTAGTAACCTGAGGTCATATCGACATTGGTTGCGCCGGTGGGGCCATATCTGCCCAGTTCACTGCTATTGCAGAATATGCCAAGGACAGCAAACATATACTCTGCGCCAGTGAAGTTGTTATTAATCGGTAACCGGTTCATATCCCATTCAACAGTAATTTGCGGACATGGGTCAGTTGCAGCGGTTCTGTAGCAGCCCTCCGGCAATGTGAATGCAAATGATGAGTCGTGCCATCTGCCTTCTCCACCGATTGCAATTAACGGTCGTCTATCTGACAACGCCAACTGACTGGTGTATGTTAAAACACCCGCGTTCATCAACGCGACAGTATTAGTTTGACCATTTAATGGAACATAAGCCACGTGACCATCTACATAGCTGGTCATAAAACCGCCGCTATGGCGGGCATCGATATCTGTATCTAAATTTGACAATGCAAAGGTTGTCAGAGCTTTAGTACTTGTAGGTTTTATATCTGCAGTCAATAATGTCTGGCTGGGTGAAGATACATCAGTAAGGGAACCATCATACAACGAAGGATTGAAACCATAGTCCGGTGACCCGCCAGTTCCTTTATTGGTATTTGACGGACAATCATAACTGGCTGCATCACTGGCAGTGCCCATAGTAGATACCCAGGAAGTTGATATCGGGTCTGTAATAAATTTCTGGTCATGATCCTGCGCATACATCATAACTGCTGTTGCAACTTGTTTCTGATTACTTGTACAGGTTGTTTGGCGCGCTTTTTCACGTGCCCGCGCAAATACCGGGAACAGGATGGCGGCCAAAATTGCAATAATGGCAATCACGACCAGCAATTCAATAAGGGTAAAACCTTTCTGTTTGCTTTTTAATATATTCATCGTTATTCTCCTTGTTTTAACTACAGGTTTTCACCCGTAGTTACGAAATATTATAAATTCGGTTCCGGTAGTTTATAAACAGTAATATTTTTAATGGTGGTAACTTTATTTGCTCCCTGCCATCTTGAATATAATGCGATTTGATTTGCTCCCGGTGCCATATCAACCGGCAAGTTAACCGGGGTTGAAAAAGTACCGAGAATTTTAGCACCATCTTTCACAGTCATGGTCGCCATATAATTCTGGAATGTAACCTGTATACGATAAAATTTATCGCTATAAATCATCATCGAGATATTATTAAATTGTGGTGGGAAGGAACCCGGTATAGAATCTGTACTGCTGCCCATGGAAAATCGATGACTGCCATAACTGTATAAACCAGCATAGTTTTCTGCTGTTGCTCCGCCGAAACGATATAATCCTGCATAAAATCCAGAACTGACAACAGATTTTGTAGATGTTTGTGGAGTCAGCCCAATTTCGGTAGGGTCGTTGATAAACATCCCAAGAGCAGTATAACTGATATATCCCGGGTTGGTCATCTGGTTTACAGACACATCATATTCAATTAACATACTCGGCATTGGGTCATTAACAGTTAATCTGTAACATCCACCCGGCATAGTAAGAACATTTGATGAAGCGTATTTATCCAGTGGACCGGTACCATTATTGATGGTTAACACATCTGGAAATGCTTTAGCTATGTAATTACTGCTGAGTGGCAGTAAAATATATCCGGCATACAGCAAGTCATTAGATGGGAAATCGGATGCGATATTAACTACCGCGGCATGGCCATCAACACATGACAACACAGCTTTATTGCTATGCCATGTTCCCAAATCAGAATCAAAGTTCCATATCATTCCACCTACGCTGTTATTACTGACATTTCGGTCAGCGGTTAAAACAGTGGCAACCGGATCACTGATATTACCGATTGAAACGCTGCAAAGGTTTGAGTTAAACCCATATTCAGGGTTTCCCAGGTTGCCTTTTCCTGGACAACTCGGACAATCCAGAACACCACCCATGTCACCGCCGCCTAAATTAGTTGACCATGACGCGGAACCAGAAGGAAACAGCGTTTCTTCATGATCCTGTGCATACATTTGGATAGTAGCGGCAAGCTGACGTTGGTTGCTGAGACAGGTAGTCTGATGCGCTTTATCCCGTGCCCTGGCAAAGACAGGAAAGAGAATGGCGGCGAGAATTGCAATAATGGCAATCACGACCAGCAACTCAATCAGCGTAAAACCTGAAGATCGAGAAAAACGTTTCTTCATATTTACCCCTTTTACAGATTTATTATCAGTGATACGTATAACTGATAATAAATTTTACTTCACTGCTACTAAAATGTCAAGTGGTAAAAAGCGTTTTTTGAAAAAATTAATGATTTATTAACCAAATAACTACTTCGGGACTGACACGGATGTGCCGGAACGGCAACCCGTGTCTGTCCCAATAGGACGAAGTGGTTAATTAAGACGCTTCCATGCTTTTTGGGACAGACGCAAGGCCTTGCGTCTCTACAATCGGCACGAATTTATTGTTAATATGGGAGATTGGGGTTGACCAACCTGTAATTCATACATAAATAAAAAAGGCATTCATCCCGGTAACTTACCGACTGATGAATGCCTTTAATTCATTCAAATTAATGAGAAGATCTGTTAATTAATAACAGCAGGTCCTGCCGGTGCTACTGCTGCACCACCAGCGGCTGCACCACCGCCACCCTGACCACGCTCGCCGCCACCACGCTGGCCGCGTCCACCGCCACCAGCTGCTCCGCCGCCACCCTGGCCGCGTCCACCGCCTTGAGCACCGAATCCGCCTTGTCCGCGTCCACCCTGGCCAAAGGCTACAGGTGCGAGGAACTCTTTCGGCAGTGTATTTCGCAGGCTTACTTTACCGGTCAAAGTATCAACCAGAAGAATCTCGTCTTGTTTTAAGATAATCATTACATCATCTTTAATTTTCGCGACTGGTGCTCCGGATTGTGTAGCTCTACCTACATTGAAATTGCCTAATCTTGCGCCGCCATTCGGTTGTGCTGGCTGATTAGGATCTACTTTCTTAGCTAAACTTGCCTGAAGATTAACAGCTAATGTCTGTTGATTTACCTTGAAAAATGAATCGCCAATTACAAAGAACATTGATTCATCGGTGGTGATAATAGCTGGAGGAGCAAGACGCTTGGTAATTTCTGCCATATATTTCTGAGTTGCCGGGTCTTGAAATTGCTGCATAAATCCACCATTTCCACCGCCGCCTGCCGCTGGTTGTGCTGGTGCTGCAGGTTTTTCTGGCATTGCGCCAAATAATGATACTTTTTTCTGCTCTGCTAATGTTAAATAATCTAACTTTGCTAATGTTCCAGCTTTATATAAGAAAATTCCTGCATCAGTTAAAACCATAGTTGTTTCGGCTTGACCAATTTGGTTTTCAGCCATTGTGGTGATATCAAATCCCTGACGTCCGCCACCTTGCTGAGCTCCGGGTTGTACCCCTGGTTGTCCTGGCGCGTTAGGGTCTGGCTGTCCGAATGCTGTGATTGCGGTTAATGCTAATACACACATAAATATTGACTTTTTCATTTTTAAATACCTCTTTAAAAAATACGCATATCTTTATATTTTGTTGCAGAAATTAATGTTATTTTAACATGACATCTATTTACACAGAAGAGCCTATAAAAAATAGCAAAAAATAAAATTTAAATTGACAATATAGGATAATCGTGATACTATAAATAGTTATTGGAATTTCTACATTTGCTGAATTATGGGAAAACCCTGATCAAATATGTTAATTCCAGACAAAAGGAGTAAAATGATGAAAAGATTTATCATTATAACTATTCTGACAATTATTGGGCTATTCAGTTTAGTTCAACCGGCAACGGCACAAACTATCCCAAGTACTCGTGGCATGAAAGCATTTAGCTTGCAGACAAGGTTTTTATCAATGCCTGGCTACCTGCGTTGGCAGTATTTCACGGAAAACAATAAGTGGATCAGCACTGAAGAGGCTCGTGAATTAGTAGAGAAATAATTTCTTTACTTTCACATTAATAATGTTTGCTATACGTTTCTTCAATTAATTGAAGAAAGTGTTAAGTTTTCAGTTATGCCTTGTAAAGGCATTTTAATCAGTAACCCCAGGCGCAAGCCTGGGGGGAAAATGTAATATGTAATTGCGCCTTGTAAAGGTGCAATTATAAAGACGCCTTTACAAGGCTCATCTTTATCTGTTTCATCCCCCAGGCTCGCACCTGGGGTTACTCATTATTTCGCCACTCCGTGGCTATAAAACTGTTGATGAACTCCTGACTTTTTTATTCAAATCAGGTTATTAACTGTCAAAAAAGGTACGGAAAAGGTTTTATTAAAAATAATTCTTGTTTTTCGTGCCTTTTACGGTATATTGTTGATAATAAAAGGTGATTGATGATACGATTCTGCTGTTTTTTCGTATGTTGTATATTGACAAATATATCGTGGGCAACGCCAGTACGTCTGGGATTATCGGCAGATGCCGATCCGGTATCTGTAGCGGCATGTGCAAATCAAGGAGTAAAACTGGTACGGATTCATGCTGACTGGCCACAATTACAACCAACTGCGAAAACATGGTCATTTACTAATTTAGACGCAGCGGTAAATGAAGCAATTAACAGTAAATTAGACGTAATACTCGTATTAGGTCCAACTCCGATATGGGCGATTACATACCTGACAAATCCCACCCCGGAACAAGCACGACGCGCCAAGCCCGACTTGCCTGCATATATTACATACATAACAACACTTGCCAAACGTTACAAAGACAAAGTTACTTATTACCAGTTATGGGACCGACCCAGTGCGACCACACTGCTTGCCACTCATCGGTTTGTACAAAAAATGTATTGTACTGGCGCACAGGCTCTACATAGTGTAAATCCTAAACTGCAAGCAATCGCTGCTGAACCGGGCAATGTTAACATAGGTTGGATAGATGAATATCTATCCCAAGCAAAAGGGTCTGCATGGCCAGATATATTATTGCTTAATCCAACCACTTTCGCCCTTGCACCAGAGACATTTAATTGGCGTATGCAATCATTACGAACGATGGTACTGCCAAAAAAAGATGCTCCGGCATTATGGGCAGATTTGCCACTTGGCGGACAGGACTCAGACCCAAAATCAGTAATTGCAGCAACCTTTTTATTAGACATACCCACGCTATTATTCCACCCTATTCAGGAAGATGCTCACATGATTGCAGATAAAGATGCTGAAAAAACATTGCATTTGTTGAAACGTGTGCAAGGTGCTGAATATGTCGGATACACTACCTCTGATGATGGAATAGATATTCCGTTATTTCACCATGATATCGTGACCACAGCATTACTTGTAACATCAAAACCAGTAGTATTGCCGTTAAAAACATATGCTAATACCCTGACAGAAGTAGAATTGATTCCACTGGATGGCGAAGTAAAAAAAGTTAAAGTCCAGGATGATACCACTTTGGATGTTAATACCCCACTGGCATTATTGATTGGGGTAACTCCTGTTACTGTCGGTAAATCCCCCAGCTATACACCTCCAAAATTAAATGGTGACACAGCAGGATTTGACCCTGCCGGCAAAGACCCACTCGCTATCAACCCATTACCCAATTTGCCAGGCGGTAAGTATACCGTAACGCAGAATGATAACAAAACTGTTCTAACTACCATACGAAATGAGCAACCATGGATTCACCTGAATATTCCTGATGGTTTTCTGTTTTACAATAAAGCTGGATTCCCTGTTGAAGTAACAGTGAAAGTTTATGGTATGCGTGAAGCACAAAAAAGCGGTTTTAGTTTTTATTATGATGCTATCGGTGGTATGAATCATTCACCCTGGCAATGGATTGATGAAGGCACAGATAAAATATACACCTATACCATGCGAATTGATGATGGGCTATTTGCAAATCGTGAAGGTTATGATATCAGAATAGAAATGGGCGGCAGTAAAGAAAATATCCGCCTGATTGATGTATCTGTTAAGAAAATAGCTAAATAGACAGGATTTTCTAAGTGCCAGTCTCCTGAGTTTCGCAAAAACTACTAAAATTAAATATTTTTTGTATTTTACTCTCTAAATAACTGCTTAAAGTTGGGGCACTAATATTCAACATTAGGAAATGAACTTATGAGTGGATATTTTTTATATATCTTCTCAATGTCAATAAAATTTAAACCAAAAGGGAAGTTGTACCCAACTTCCCCGACAGGTTTACATGCAGAGATTAAATAATGATAATTCATAATTATTTAATCGAAAGTTTTTACTTTCCTTTGCATTAATTTATATTTTTTATGTAAAAAAATACTTTATTTTACATATTTTCCTCGCTGATTTAATAATTTGTGCATTTATTTTATTTTTTATCATTTTTATAAATTTGTGTTATAATTAATTGTTGGATACAATTCAACAATTAGTCCTCACCAATAGGAGGGGCAGATATATATCATGAAAAGGAAAGTTATATTTAGAACAGAAGTCGTTTCACCAGAAAAGGTAAAAGTTTATCTGGTTGTTTTCGACCCATGGTTTTCTGTAACCTGCAGGTTTTTAGGCTATGATGATAACGGATGCCAGAAATGGCTGATTGACAATAAAATTGTTCACCGGGATGCCCAGTTTATATATAAAGATATTACCATGCTGGATGATAAAAATGAAGTTGTCGTATTTTTACTATCCAGAACTTTTTGTAAAAACAAGATTGATGAAGAATATGAGCTGAAGTTAATCGAAAAACTGATTTGGGATTGGGATGTTGAAGAAGTTGTTAAATTCCAGAAAATATTAAAAGATATCGTAAAGATGAAAAAAGCTGGTGATGAAAAAATTGAAGAATCCGAAAGCAAATTTTATGTAATAGACCCCGAAGGCGTAAAAAGAACAGTCAAAGGCGATAGACTAACCAGCATGGCAATGGTAAAAAAAGAGTCAGGCTGGAGATTTTCAGGCGGTGATAGCATTCCCGAAAATCTCCAGCCTGACTCTTTTTTTACCATAGCCATGCTGGTTAGTC